>NZ_JBDNXE010000011.1:6331-56524 GCF_047721585.1 Gluconacetobacter sp. | reverse complement strand
TTCCATGAGGGGATACCGTGTGTGGCGGTCCGGGGGAAGCAAAGCGAATCTCCGGGGCGGGTCGTGGCATTGACGGTCGGCCGGGATGGACGGCAGATGGGGCGATGAGCACGCATGACGCCCCTTCTGTTCTGCCCGCCGCGGATCGCGCGGTGGCGGTGGTGGCGGAAGACCTGGCCGGGATGCGGTCGCAGGCGTTCGGGCTGGCGGCGCGGGCCGGGCTGGAGCCGTTTTTCTGCTCTGTGCGGGCGCGGGGCCTGTGGGGCCGGGGGCCGGCCGCGTGGTGGCCGGCGCCGCTGCGGGCCGTCGATCCGCTGGATGCGGGGGCGGCGGGGCTGGTCTTCAGTGTCGGTGGGACCGGGGGCGCCGTGGGAGCCGCGTTGCGGGCGCGCACGCGGCGTGTGGTGCAGATTCAGAATCCGCGCATGCGGCTGGATCGCTTCGATCTGGTCATCGCCAACCGGCATGATGAAATCAGTGGTTCCAATGTCCTGCTGTCGCGCACCGCGCTGCATGGGGTCTCGCCCGAGCGGCTGGCGGCGGCGCGGGCGGTGTGGTTGCCGCGTCTGGCCCATCTGCCGCGCCCGCTGGTGGCCGTGCTGCTGGGCGGTTCCAACGGGCGGTTCCGGCTGGATGAGGCGGTTGCGGCCCGGTTGGCGGGGCAATTGGCGGACATGATGCGCCGTGACGGAGTCGGGATGGCGGTGACGCCGTCGCGGCGGACGGGCGAAGGGGTGTGCCGGATCGTGCGTGAGGCGCTGGCCCCTCTGGGGGGCTGGGTGTGGGACATGCAGGGCGACAATCCGTATCTGGGGTTGCTGGCCTGCGCCGATGGGGTGGTGGTGACGCAGGACAGTGTCTCGATGGTGTCCGAAGCCGTGGCGGGGACGGCGCCGGTGATGGTCGTCGATCTGCCGGGGCGGTCGCGGCGGATCGGGCTGTTTCTGCGGGAACTGGCGGTGGCCGGGCGCATCCGCCGCTTTTCGGGGCGGATGGAGGCGTGGCCGGTGGGGCCGCTGGACGATACGATCGAGGTGGCGGAGACGATGCGGCGGCGGTTGGGGCTGGGCTGAGGTTCCGCACGGCGGTCGGTGTCCGCAACCTGTCGAAACGGTATGATTTCTGGGGGCGGGATTATGCGGTATGGAATCCCCATGCTGGACATCCATACCTATGACGCTCAGGCGGGCGGCAATGTTCTCTACAAGGCGCTGGCGCATCCGCTGGCGGCCGAGGCGCTGGCGGGACTGGCGGCTTCGGTTCGCGCCGCCGGGCCGGTGGCGGTGTATGACCCCGAGGGCATGTTCGCCATGGTGCTGGCGCTCTGCCCCGGTGCCGCCGATGGGCTGTCCGGCCTGGGCGTGATCGAAGGCGTGTATGTCCATGATACGCAGCGCGTCGGCCGGCCCACGGCGGCCGGTCCCGCGCGGGCGCTGGTGGATCTGCCGCTTGCGGCGGTCGGGGCGGTGCTGGTCGTCAGTTTCGATGGTGCGCGGGTGCGCGATCGGATCGCGCATCTGCTGCCCGACGGGGCGCGGGTTTTCGCTCTGGACGGCGTGCGGTTGCCCGATACCCTGCTGACCGTGCCGGAGCGGTATCTCGACCGGCTGAATTTCGCGACCAATCATGCCTTTTTCCGCGATGCGGAGGGATTGTCGACCCGTCTGGTCACGGCGAATTACTGGGCGCGCTATGGGGCGACGGACGTGCGGCTGTGGCTGCGGCTGTTCGGGGCGCGGGGCGAGGTGCTGGCCAGTTGGGAAGAGGCCGTGCCCGACGGTGAAAGTGCGATCGTGATCGACAGTCGCGCGGTGCGCGCGCGGTTCGGCCTGCCGCCTTTCGTCGGGCAGTTGTTCGTGCATGCCATCGGCGTAGCGGGGCACGACGTGGTGAAATATGCGCTGGATACCTATGGCACCGGGGATAATCCGAGCCTGTCGGTGACGCATGACGCCAATGCCTGGCCATCGGACCGCTATGCCAACCTGCCGGCCCCGGATGTGGGTGAAGAGGTGGTGCTGTGGGTGCAGAACAGTCACGCCGTGCCGATTCCGGCCGGTGCGATGGCGCTCAACCGCATGGGGGACGAGCGGCAGGTACCGATCATGCGTGGAATCGGCCCCTATGAAACGGTGGCGATTCCTGTGGCCGCGTGTCTGCCCGACCTGCGCTGGCCGGCGCAGATCGAGCTTCGGTCGGGGCGGTATCTGGTGCGGCCTCGCTATGAAGTCACGCAGGCCGCGCGGACGCGCATCGCCCATCTGAACGTGGAGCGCGCGGATCTGCGGCCCGATCCGGGGATTGCGGACCTGCCGCCGAGTCTGGGGCGGGGATATCTGCTGCCGTTCCCGATTCTGGACCCGGCGCGGTTTCGTACGGTGGTCCAGCCTTCGCCCATGGCCGAATCGCAGGGGACCCTGCCGCTGCGGCTGGATTGCTTCGATGTCGAAGGGCGGCTGACCGGCCGGAAATTCCTCGGCTGCCTGCCGCGAGGCCATGACCTGGCGCAGGATGTGGCGGAACTGGGCGTGCCAGAGGGGCATGGGGAGCTGGTCTATGATTTCCGCGATGGCGGCGAGGCCGATGGCTGGCTGCATGCGCTGATCCGGTTTACCGCCCGGGAGGGTGGCCATGCGGCCGAGACCAGTTTCGGAGCCCATATCTTCAATACCGTCATGACCTATCTCGGCGAGCCGCAATCATATTCCGGGCCGCCGCCGGGGCTGACCACACGGCTGTTCCTGAAGGGAGGGAACGGGTTGGGCGAGGCGTTCTGCTGCCTGATCTACCCCGCTTCCGCCAACTGGCGGCCGTGGTCGCGGACCGTGCTGAGCCTGCATGACGGGCAGGGGCAGGCGGTGGCGAAGGCGGATCTGGAGATCGCCTGTTCGGGATCGGCGATGGTCTGGCCGCATCGCCTGTTCGGCGCGGCGGCGATCGCGCGCGCGGGGATGGGGGGGTATGTCATGATCCGCGACGTGACGTGCCGGCTGTTTGGCTATCACGGTGTCATGCGGGCCGATGGCGCCTTCTCGCTGGACCACATGTTCGGGTTTTGAAGAATGTGTGACGGGGTGTCTTGCAGCCCGGTGGGAGATCCATTATGAGGTCCCCACCGGGCACGGATGGGTGCGTAGCTCAGCGGTAGAGCATCGCCTTCACACGGCGGGGGTCACAGGTTCAATCCCTGTCGCACCCACCATCCGACCGGAAAAAACCCGTTTAAATCCTGCGATCTTGATCGAGTTCGATACGGCTGTCGGGCCGCGTCGGCCGTGGACATGTGTTTGGCGTCGCGATTTTTCTTGACACTTAAAAGTGATCTGAGCCATCAAAAATGGGTTGCAGCGTTTCGTTTGAACGGCTGCTTCTTGGACGTTTCCTCCCTAAACTTGGCGGTGCTTCGGCACCGTCTTTTTTTTGTCCGGGCCCCTTGGCCGATCCCTGGCGGTCGGCCTCTACTGAACCAATCGGCATTGAAGGTGGATCATGGCGGGACTTTTCGACGGACTGGTGAACAAGCTGACGGAACTGGCGGACAGCACGGGGCTGACCGATCAGGTGCATCAGCATCTGGCCGACCTGACGTCGGCCAACGGTATCTCGACCTTGCTGGCCCAGGCGGAACAGGCCGGACTGGGGGACAAGGTGCGGTCTTGGATCGGCACTGGCGAGAACCTGCCGGTGTCGGCCGACCAGTTGCGTTCGATTCTCTCGAACCAGCAGGTGCAGGCGCTGGTCGACAAGACGGGCCTGCCGGCGGCGACGATCCTGCCCGCGCTGGCGCAGTTTCTGCCAGCCGCGGTCGATCATCAGACACCGGGCGGCGCGCCCCCTTCCGCCTGAGCGCCTCCGCGCATTTTCGGTCAGGCTCTCAGCCCGTCCGGATGCCGGACGGGTGGGCCAGGTCGGTGGCGATGCCGGCCAGCGTGCGCAGCAGTGCGGTCATGACGGTGCGGATGTCGCCGAACCCGGTGTTCGGCGTCAGGCCGTTTTCATCCATATAGAGCGCGCGGCCGATTTCGACCTGGAGCGCGTGGCACCCCGTTGCGGGCCTGCCGTAATGGCGCGTGACGTAGCCGCCGGCATAGGGGGTGTTGCGGTTGGTCCGGAACCCGTGGGACCGCAGGCAGGCCTCGGCTGCCTCGGTAAGGGCGGCCGCGCAGGACGACCCCCAGGCGTCACCCAGCACGAAATCCGGCATGTCGTACGCGCGCAGGCCGGTGCCGGGCATCGAGTGGCAATCGACCAGCACGCAGACGCCATGGGCCGCGATCTGGGCCGCGATCAGGGCCGACAGGGCGGCGTGATAGGGAGCCCAGAAGCGGGCGATTCGGTCCGTTGCCTCCCGAAGCGGCAGGCGGGTGCGGTAGATGGGCGCGCCGGATGCGGAGATGCGGGGAATGACGCCGAGGCCCGCGCGGACCCTCGGCGTGATGGTCGTGCGCTCGGGGGGCATGGACTCGGTGAACATCGTGGGGTCGAGTTCATCCGAATCGCGATTCACGTCGCAATAGATGCGCGGGAAGGTGGCGTGGATCAGGTGGGCGCCGACGCCGGGGGCGCCGGCCAGCAGTTCGTCGACGCGGAAATCCTCGCTGCGGCGCAGGAGCGTGCGGTCCAGGCGCGACAGGGTGAGGAAATCCTGCGGGTAGGCGTGCCCTGAATGGGGGGAGGCGACGACCAGGGGTACGCCCGCGATCAGGGGTGGCACCAGCACGAAAGGGCTGGGAGGCGCTTCCGATGTCGTGTCCGGCATCGTGTCCGATATCATGTCCGATTCAGGGGGGACCGGGGAGGCCGTGTGCGTCACGCGCGGTCATCCGGCGCGGTGGGAAGGATATTATCCTTCTTTTTTAATGTGTTGGCGGAAACGGTCACTGGCTCGTCATTTTTTCCGTACGGATGGGTTGCGCAACGCCGGTTGCCCGGCTAGAAGCCTGTTCACCGAACGGATGGGCGCATAGCTCAGCGGTAGAGCACTACCTTGACATGGTAGGGGTCACAGGTTCAATCCCTGTTGCGCCCACCATCCTTCGGGCTCCCTTTCTGAAAAAAAACGATAGAGATCGTCTGAAAAGACGATCGCCGCGTGAGCGGGCCGCGGAAGCGGCGCGTGGGGCGCGCGTGTTTTCAGGCAGGCTCCGATCGCGTGGCCGAGGCGTCCAGCGCCGCTTGCAGCATGTAGGCGGCCGCCAGTTTGTCCACCAGTTCGGCGCGGCGCTGGCGGGTGAGGTCGGCGTCCTGGATCAGCATGCGGTTCACCGCGCTGGAGGACAGGCGTTCGTCCCACATCGCGGCGGGCAGGCCGACCAGGGCCGACAGGTTCAACATCCAGTCATGTGCCGCCTGGGCCGCCGGGCCGAAGCTGCCGTCCATTGACAGCGGCAGGCCGCAGACCAGGCCCCCGACGCCCTCACGCGCCGCGATCCGGCCGATTTCGGCGGCGATGGCGCCCAGCTTGCCGCGTTTGAGCGTGCCGTAGGACGAGGCCAGCATCAGCAGCGGGTCCGACAGGGCGAGGCCGATCGTCTTCTGGCCGGGATCAATGCCCAGCAGGCGTTGGCCGCGACCCAACTGGGTGCGGATCTGGTGCATGTTGAACAGGGGCATGGTCTGGGTCTATGGTCCGCGCGGTATCCTGACCGGCAGGATATTCCCCCCAGATGATAATGGAAAGTTGTGCTTCATGTCGCTTGACCCCGCGACGGTCCGACGTATCGCCAGATTGGCACGGATCGGTATCGACGAGTCCGACCTGCCCGCCCTTCAGCGGGAACTGAACGGCATTCTCGGCTGGATCGAGCAATTGAACGAAGTCGATATCGACGGCGTCGAACCCATGGTCGGCACCGGGCACGCTGCCCTGCGCATGCGCGAGGATGTGGTGACCGACGGCGGCGTACGCGATGCCGTGCTGTCGAACGCGCCCGATGCGGCGGGACCGTACTATACCGTGCCGAAGGTGGTGGAATGATGCTGACCGAACTCACGATCGCCGCTGCCCAGGGGGGGCTGCGTCGCCGCGAATTCTCCGCCACGGAACTGGTGGGGGCGCATGTCGCGGCCATCGAGCGGCTGAACGGGCGGCTGAATGCCTTTATCACCGTCACGTCCGACCTGGCGCTGGATGCCGCGCGGCGGGCCGATGCGATCCTGGCCGGCGGCGAGGACGCGCCGGCGCTGACCGGGATTCCGCTGGGGATCAAGGACCTGTTCTGCACCGATGGCGTGCGGACGACGGCTGCCAGCCGGATGCTGGAAGACTTCGTGCCGCCCTATGAAAGCACGGTGACGGCGAACCTGCTGGCCGATGGCGCTGTTTTTGTCGGCAAGACGAACCTGGACGAGTTCGCCATGGGCTCGGCCAACATCACCTCGGCCTTCGGTTCGGTGGAGAATCCGTGGAAGCGGGCGGGGGATGAGGCGACCGTGCTGGTGCCCGGCGGGTCGTCTGGCGGGTCGGCGGCGGCGGTGGCCGCGCGGCTGGCCATGGGAGCGACCGGGACCGATACGGGCGGGTCGATCCGCCAGCCTGCCTCCTATTGCGGCATCGCGGGGATCAAGCCGACCTACGGACGGTGCAGCCGCTGGGGGACGATTGCCTTCGCCAGTTCTCTGGATCAGGCCGGGCCGATGGCGCGTACGGTCGAGGACTGTGCCATCCTGCTGCAATCCATGGCCGGTTTCGATGTGCGGGACAGCACCAGCGTTGATATCGCGGTGCCGGATTATCGCGCGGCCTGCGGCCGGTCGCTGAAGGGCATGAAGGTGGGTATTCCCGCCGAATATCGTGTGGCGGGCATGCCTGCCGAGATCGAGGCGGCGTGGGAACAGGGCATCGCGTGGCTGCGTGACGCGGGATGCGAGATCGTCGAGGTGTCGCTGCCCTACACGAAATACGGTCTGGCGACCTATTACATCGTGGCGCCGGCGGAATGTTCGTCGAACCTTGCGCGCTATGACGGTGTGCGATTCGGCCGCCGGGTGCCCGGTGAGTCGCTGGATGCGCTGTATGAGGCGACCCGTCGGGAAGGGTTCGGGGCCGAAGTGCGCCGCCGGATCCTGATGGGGACCTATGTGCTGTCGGCCGGCTATTATGACGCCTATTATCTACGGGCGCAGAAGGTGCGGAACCTGATCCGCAAGGATTTCGAGAATGCGTTCCGGACGGTGGACGTGCTGCTGACGCCGACCGCGCCGTCGCCCGCCTTCGCGCAGGGCGAGAAGATGGATGATCCGGTGCAGATGTATCTGAACGACGTGTTTACCGTGCCGGCCAGCATGGCCGGCGTGCCGGCGATGTCGGTGCCTGCCGGGTTGAGCGCATCCGGGCTGCCGCTGGGCTTGCAGGTGATCGGCCGGTCGTTCGACGAGGAATCGGTTTTCGCGGCGGCCAGTGCCCTGGAGCGGGCGGCGGGCTTCACGCATCGTCCGGCCGTGCGCGCGGAGGTGGTGTGATGACCTATCTGATCGAAGGGCGCGACGGCCCGTGGGAACTGGTGGTCGGGCTGGAAGTCCATGCCCAGGTCATCAGCCAGTCCAAGCTGTTCTCGGGGGCTTCGGCCTCGTACGGTGGCGAGCCGAACACGCATGTCAGTCTGGTCGATGCCGGGTTTCCGGGCATGCTGCCGGTCATCAACCGGGAGTGCGTGGCGCAGGCCGTGCGCACCGGGCTGGGGCTGAAGGCGCGGGTGAATCTGGAAAGCCGGTTCGACCGCAAGAATTATTTCTACGCGGACCTGCCGACGGGGTACCAGATCAGCCAGTTTACGCATCCGATCATCGGCGAGGGTGCGGTGGAGATCGAACTGGCTGACGGTTCGACGCGCATGATCGGCATTACCCGCCTGCATCTGGAACAGGATGCCGGCAAGTCGATGCATGATCAGGACCCCGCGCGTTCGTTCATCGACCTGAACCGGGCGGGTGTCGCGCTGATGGAGATCGTCAGCGAGCCCGATATCCGCTCGCCGGAGGAAGCGGGGGCGTATCTGCGCAAGCTGCGCATGATCCTGCGGTATCTGGGCACCTGCGACGGCAACATGGAAGAAGGCTCGATGCGTGCCGACGTGAACGTGTCGGTTCGCAAGGCCGGGGAACCGTTCCGGACGCGCTGCGAGATCAAGAACGTCAACTCGATCCGCTATGTCATGCAGGCGATCGAGGTCGAGGCCGTGCGGCAGGTGGAAATCTGGGAAAATGGCGGTTCGGTCGATCAGGAAACGCGCCTGTTCGACCCGGCGCGCTCCGAGACGCGCTCGCTGCGCAGCAAGGAAGATGCGCACGATTACCGCTATTTCCCCGACCCTGACCTGTTGCCGCTGGTGATCGAGGAGGCGTGGGTTCAGGATCTGGCCGGGAAGCTGCCGGAACTGCCGGATGCGAAGCGCCAGCGTTTTCAGGATGAATATGGCATTCCGCGCTATGACGCGGGCGTGCTGGTGGCCGAACAGGCGACGGCCGATTTCTATGAGACGGTGGCGCGCGGGCGTGATCCGCGGCTGGCGGCGAACTGGGTGATCGGCGATTTCTTCGCGGCCCTGAACCGCACCAGTCGCACGATTCAGGATAGTCCGATCAGTGCGGATGCGCTGGGTGGGATGCTGGACCTGATCACCGATGGCACCATCAACGGCAAGATCGCCAAGGATGTGTTCGAGGAGATGCTGGAGAGCGGTGAGTCGGCGGCGGATATCGTCGAGCGCAAGGGGCTGCGGCAGGTGACCGATACGGGGGCGATCGACGCTGCCGTGCAGGCGGTGCTGGACAAAAACCCTGACAAGCTGGCGGAATATCGCAGCGGCAAGGACAAGCTGTTTGGATTCTTCGTCGGGCAGGTCATGAAGGCGATGGCCGGCAAGGGGAATCCGGCGCTGGTGAACGAGGCGCTGAAGAAAGTGTTGTAATCGCCGGGGAACCGGCGGTTTGGGGTTTGACGGCGCTGTGGTGACAGTCTACAAGCAGCGCTGCAAACGCCGTGTTGATAAACACGCTCCTCGGCGGAGGGGTGGCCGAGTGGCTGAAGGCGGCGGTTTGCTAAACCGTTGTACGGTGTCAAGCCGTACCGTGGGTTCGAATCCCATCCCCTCCGCCAATTCCCCTTTTTATTCAATGTTATAGCCTGCCAAAAATGGCGGAATTCTGCGGAATTCACGCCATTTCGTGTTGCATGCTGATGCATGGAATTGCATCCTATCCCACATCTCGCGTGGTAAGAAGTGTGGGATAAAAATGGGGCGTCTTTCAGCAACAACCGTCAAGGCCATCAGGGAGCCGGGTCGCTATGGCGATGGCGACGGGCTCTATCTCGTCATTAGCCCACGGGGTGGCAAATCCTGGGTCTGCCGGGTCCAGAAAAACGGCAAGCGGCGTGACATCGGCCTCGGCAGTGCCAAGAAGGTATCTTTGGCATTGGCGCGCGAACGAGCCGTCAAGGCGCGGATGCAGGTTGAAGTTGGCCTTGATCCCGTGGCCGAGCGCCGCAAGGAGGCGGGCATCCCGTCCTTCCGTGAAGCTGCCCTTGAGGTCTACGCGCAGAACAAGGCGACCTGGAAGAACAAGAAGCACCGGGCTCAATGGCTGACGACCCTTGAGACCTATGCGTTCCCGCTGATCGGCGATGTGTCGATCGCCGATCTTGACGGTCATCATGTGCGCGAAGCAATCGCCCCGATCTGGCTCAACAAGCCTGAAACCGCCCGCCGGGTTCGGCAGCGGATCAGCAACGTCACGGACTGGGCGATCGGCAAAGGCTACCGCACGCTTCCCCTGCCGCTGGCAGCAATGGATAAATCCCTTCCCAAGGCGAAGACCAAGACCGTTCATCACACAGCGTTGCCCTACGCCGAGGTGCCGGCCTTCCTCACTTATCTCCGATCGGGAGATTCGATCGGGCGCCTGGCTCTGGCGGCTCTTATCCTGACCGCCACACGCTCTGGGGAGATCAGGAGCGCCACATGGGATGAAATCGACTTTGAGAACAAGCTCTGGACGATTCCCGCCGAACGGATGAAAGCAGGGCGGGAGCATGTCATCCCTCTCTCGTCGCAGATATGTCACGTCTTCAAGCTTGCGCAAGGTTATCGGGAGGCACGAAGCCAGCTTGTGTTTCCTGGCCAGCGCGCGGGCAAGCCGTTGTCCGATATGACGCTGACCAAGATTTGCCGCGACGCGCGAATCGCAGCGGTTCCTCATGGCTTTCGTTCATCGTTTCGCGATTGGGTCGCCGAGGAAACCCAGTTCGACGGCGATATAGCCGAGATGGCGCTTGCCCATACGATCGGCAATAAGGTTGAAGCCGCCTATCGGCGTGGTAATCTTCTGGAAAAACGGCGTATTTTGATGGAAGCTTGGGGAGCGTATTGTTGCCAAGAGAAATACCGAGACGAGGGGAATGAAAGCAGTCCGATTGAGCTTGCTCGCAGCCCAGAAGCTGAACCCTGATAATCTGGAAAAAGGTTATCAACTGGTTGATCAGGCGATTGTCGATCTGAAGAAAAAATCTGATAGGGCGTTCAGCTTCTTCATCGCTTTATTAGTTGTATCTTTCATTGTAAGCTTGGCATCTGGGATTCTTCTATTTTCATTTATTTTTCATCATCCAAACTCTCCTGCCTATATCACGTATCTCATTTTATTTTTGAGCAGCTTTTTCGTGATGGTATTTTCCGCGACCGGCATCAGATGGTTTCAAACCAGAAAATTTTTGTTTGTCAAAACGCCCTACGATGTTGTGCTGCCCGCAGAATTGGAGCGGCTTATGTCGGACCTGCGCAGCGGGCGGCTTTCCGCCTATACGAGCGCCGGCTACGGCAATACGATCCTCAGCGCCGTGCAGGCGCCCGATGGTGTCCTGCTGGATGGACGGATTTCGCCCGAGACCTTTTCCAACCGCTACTCCCCATTGCTCCTCTCCCGCCAGGCAAAATTCTGGGCGCTGTTCTGGCTCTCCTTCCGTAGGTCGTTCACCCGTCCGATCTATGTGGTGCCAGATACCGTGCCGGGTGGTGATGAGGCACCGTGCCTCAACACCGATCCGCGCTTCCGTTGGCTGGTCGGCGGTACGATGCCGGAATTCATGACCAATCTCGACGCGTTTCTGCGCGAGAATATCTCTCCCGACGATCAGCCGTGGTATCGGACGGCGTTTACCGTTGCCAGGCGTGAAATGCGAAAAGGCGCTCAACATGGGGCTCTGGCTGCCGCGATCAAGGTCATCAAGCAGGAACTCGTGGTGTCGCTGGGCAGCGACCTGGGTCCGCAAGGTGGCGATTCGACCTCATCGCTCAAGGCACTTTTGAGCGGCAGGCAGGGGCGGAAAGATATCAAGGGATATTTCGACCCCAGAGGCTCCTGATTGGTCCTTATTGCATCGGATAACGTTGGCTAACGGGCTTTTTTCACGGATTTGAAGCGGTTTAGCGTCCACGGCACGCCATCAAACAGGATGCCGTCCGATGGACCAGAATGCCGCCTTCACCATACTGCTGACGATCGACGATGTGATGCGCCTGACCGGTTATAAGAGTCGGTCAAGCATTTATCGCCTGGTGCGCCAGAAGCGCTGCCCGCCGCCCGTGGTGATCGGTGGCGGGCGCGTCCGCTGGCGCGCAGGCGAGATCGAACATTGGCTCCAGGGCCTCCCGATCCAGACCTACATCTGACCGCAGGCACGGCGCGGCCCCAGCCATTTGGGGGCGGTCCACGCCGCGCCTGCTCCCGGACTTCCCCCGACAATCCCGTTTCATCGTGTTTCGCGTGATTCACGAAAGGATACCCCATGCCCATTGTCCGCGCTATGCTGGACTGGCTTCACCTTGGCAACCGGGTCACGCTACGTTTTCGCGTCCATCCCCGGATCGCCCTCGAAGCCCTCCCGCTGATCGAAAAACTGCTCGCTGATACCCCGGACGGCGAGACCTACCGATGCGCAATCGCCTTCTGGTGTCATGCCGTGCGCCCACCGCTTGTCGTCTATCGGGGGGATACTTCAACTTGCCGGATAGACGGCCCGTTGCAGGCGGCGGCGCGCACCTACTTTCCTCTGGGCGGCCTGATCGAAACGCCAGGCGTGACAGCCCATCTGACACCCTTCGAGGCGAACGCGCTGGACCTGCGTCTTCGGGAAGCGATCGAGCTTGTGATCCGCGCCTGGACTGCCGAGCATGAGCTTTACGATCTGCCGCCCGCCGATCCCCATTTGGACCGTCGGACAGCGGATCGCGAGGCCCTTGTCCTGATCGCCCATTGGGCTGCCCAGCATCGCCGGGAGGGCGCGGATCATGCGTGATCCATGGGGGTTTTTCCATGTGACCAGCGGCCCCGATGCTGCGCATCGGGCCACAGAAAGAAGAACACACCTCACGCACTGGCCTGCGGCGGTTTTCTGCCGTTTTTCGAGGGTGCGATCGGGGTGCGCCTGCCTTCGCGGCGCGATATGTGGCGGATTTCCGCCCTTTTGCGCGCGTGCGGATCGGGTGCGGCTGGAGCGGTGGCCATGAGGCACGTTCAGCATTCCGTCCGCCTGCCGATCGTGCTGGATCGGACACTCCGGCAGCTTGCTACCCGGCGCGAGATGACCCCGTATGCCCTGTTGCAGGACTGCGTCCGCATCGGCCTCGCCTCCATGACGCAGGAGGGCACGACGGGACCAATCTCCGCCGAACTGGCGGAGGAACTGGGGCAGATCAGCGCGCGGATCGTCCATGTCGAGCGCCTGACCGAGCGCGCGCTGTACGTGTCCTGCGCCGCCTATGTCTTCGCCCGCGCCGCAGCCCCCACCCGCATCGACGAGACCCGTCTCACCGACGACATCAATGCAGCCTTCCAGCGCCAGCTTGCCCTGGCGGGAGACACCCCATGACCAGTGATCTCGACCAGCAGGCGCATGCCCGCGCCCTGCGCGCCATCCGCCGCGCCCAGAGCGCCGCACGCTTTCGTGCTGGCTTCCTCGTGACCAGCCTCGGCCTGCTGGCCGGTGGCGGGCTGATGGCGGCCGCCACCACCTCACCCGAAGAACTGACCGTAGCCGGGCAGTTTCTTCTCGCCGAGGCCCAGCGTCCCATTATGGCCATAAGCCATCGGGATGCGCCGATGATCGTCATCCTTGATGGCCGACGCTATGAGACCGGTGCCTACGAGCTGCTGGGCAGCGAAGACGTGCAACATCGCGTCCTTGGCCTGATCGAACGCACTGGCCTGGGTGGTCTGCTCGGCATGGGGCTGGGTATCGGTGCCTTTGCCCTGACCGAAGGTCGGCGGCGGCGTAAACGCGCACAGGAACTGGCCGACCGCACCATCGCCGGCAGCCGGGTCGTGTCTGAAGCCACGCTGGCGGCGGCCACGGAGAATACAGACGATCCCGCGCCCCTGCGGCTGGGCAGCGTCGCCCTGCCGCGCGCGATCGAGACGCGCCATCTGGCGATGATCGGCACCACGGGCGCAGGCAAGACCACCGCCCTTCGCCAGCTTCTCGACGTGATCGAAGCCCGTGGCGAGGCAGCGCTCGTTTATGACACGTCGGGAGATTTCGTCGCCCAGTATTACAACCCCGTCCGGGGCGACATCCTGCTCAATCCTTTCGATGCGCGGGGCGTGTACTGGAACCCGTTCGACGAAATCCGCCATCCCGCCGACGCCGCGCGGATCGCCCGCTATCTGATCAGCGAGACGGGAGACCGGGACCGCGATGTCTGGCTCGAAACGGCCCGTATCCTCGTGGCCAACATCCTGCGTGAACTCTGGGAGGAAAAACGCGGCACACCGGCGCGGCTGCTCGATACGCTGCAATATATGTCCAGCGCGGATATGGAGCGATGGCTGGCTCATACCTCCTCGGCGCGAACCTTCGCCCAGGACGCCGAGCGCGCCACGGCCAGCGTGCTGTTCATGCTCGCCAAGGCGGCCAACCTGCTCATGTTCCTGCGCGCCGAACCGGCACAAGGCGGCGAAGGCTTTTCCTTCGCCCGCTTCTTCGCCGGGTTCGACAACCACAAGGGCCGTCACCCGTGGATTTTCGTGCCACGCAAGGAGGACCATTTCGAGGCCATCAAACCCCTGATGGCGCTGTGGCTGGAATGCGCGGCCTCGGCGACGCTTGGCTTGCCGCCCTCCGATCGCCGCCGGATGTGGTTCCTGCTCGACGAGTTCCCGGACCTGCCGCGCGTGGACAACATGACCCGCCTGCTGCCGCAGGGGCGCAAGTTCGGCGCGGCCGTGATCCTGACCTTCCAGGCCATCGACCAGATGCGCAGCCGGTACGGAGAAAAGGACGCCGAAACGGTGCTGGGAAGCTGCAACATCAAGCTCTTCCTTCAGCTCGCCGATGTCGAGAGCCGGGAGTGGGCGTCGAAGACGATCGGTCAGGCCGAGGTCGAAATCCAGACCCTTTCGGCCAATCTAGATCCCAAAACACGGAAACCGCAGATCACGGTCGGCACACGACGCGAGGTCCGCCCGGCCGTGATGGAAAGTGCTTTGCGCCTGCCGCCCGGCTGGGCCTATCTCCTGTTGCCCGACGGCTTGCCGGTGGCCCCGATCACGCTCACCAACGCGCATATCATCGCGCGGGGCGCAGCCGGAACGCCAGCGTTCGAGCCGATCGGCCTGGATCAGACATTGTGGAAACAGACGCGGCCGGACGAGCCGAAGGCCGGAAAGGAGAAGAAGGAGGACAAACCCACCGGCGAGGCCCCGGCATCGAACCGCCCCGCCCGACGCAACCCGGCCTCCAAACCTGGTCCGGTCTGATGGTCGCCACCCTGTCGGCCCTGACCAACGCGGCCCAGGCGGCGAGCTACTACGAGGCCGACGATTATTACGCCGAGGGTGGCCTCGCCCCCTCCGAATGGCAGGGCAAAGGAGCGGAGGCGCTGAAGTTGCAGGGCGCGGTCGAACACGACCAGTTCTCCCGGCTTCTGGCAGGCCGGGTCGCGGATCAGCAGCTTGGCGCGACGCGGGAGGGCGAGATCGCGCACCGACCGGGCTGGGATTTGACCTTCAGCGCCCCGAAATCGGTGTCGATCCTGGCCGAGGTGGCGGGCGACCGCCGCCTGATCGAGGCGCATGAGCGCGCGGTCAGGACCGCGCTGGGACTGGCCGAAACCCATTTCGCCGCAACGCGCATCCGAGAGGACGGAGAGGTCCGGCGTGAGACGACGGGGAATCTGGTCATCGCTACTTTCCGCCACGGCACCAGCCGCGCGCTCGATCCGCAGCTTCACAGCCATAACATCATTCTCAACATGACCCAGGATGACGGCGGGCAATGGCGGAGCCTGGAACCCCGCGCCTTCTATCAGTTGCAAAAGCAGTTGGGCGCGATCTACCGCCAGGAACTGGCGGGCGAGGTCCAGCGTCTGGGCTATGCGATCGACAAGGGCAAGGACTCCGGCTTCGAGATCGCGGGACTCGACGCGGCGACCTTGGAAGCGTTCAGCCAGCGATCCCAGGCGATTGAAGCGCATCTCAGCGAGCGCGGGACCAGCCGGGAAGAGGCGAGCGCCGCCGAGAAGCAGATGGCGGCACTCGATACCAGACAGGCCAAGGAGGCCGTGCCCCATGCCGATCTGGTCCGGGAGTGGCGCGCGGTGGCGGACTCCGCCGGCTGGAACGAACAAGCCCGGCGCGAGACGGTCGCACGGGCCGAGGCGCGCGCTCGGACCCAAGCCACAGCCCAGGACGTGGAAAGCCCTTTCGCCCGCGAATGCGCTGCTGACCGGGCGGTCGCGCGGGGCGCGTCGATGCTCGGCGAGCGGCAATCGGTCTTCGCCACGACCGCGCTGCACGAGGCGGCGGGGCGTTTCGCCTTCGGCGAGGTCGGCCATGCCGAAATCGGTGCCGCGATCGTGCGGGCGCAAAAAACCGGCGCGCTGGAAGCCCGCTCGTTCGTCGATCGCCGGGGCGCGGCCTTCGAGGGGATGACCACGGCCGCCAATATCGCAGACGAGACTGCCTTGCTGCGCCTTGAAGAGAGTGGACGGGAGCAGGTCGCACCGATCCTGCCACCTGTGGTCGCCGCGCGCGCCGTGACCCAGGCGGAACGGCGCGCGGAATCACAGGGCCACGCATGGAACGAGGCGCAGCGCGCGGCGACCACGCAAATTCTTACCAGCCGCAACCGTATCGTCGCCTTGCAGGGCGCGGCCGGCACCGCCAAGACCTCCACCGTGTTGGCAACCGTCGCGGAAGAAGCCCAGGCGCAGGGGCTTCGCGTCATGGCGCTGGCCCCGACCGCCTCGGCGGCCCAGGTGCTTGGCGATGCGCTCGGCAGTCGCGCCGACACGCTCGCACGTCATCTTCTGGCACCCGGCAAACCGACCGCCGCCGATCAGCTCTGGATCGTGGACGAGGCGTCGCTGGTGTCGGCACGCGACACCGCGAAGCTGCTGGCGCTGGCGGAAACCCATAGGGCGCGCGTGCTTCTGGTCGGCGACACGGCACAACTCGGTTCGATCGAGGCTGGCGCGGCCTTCGGGCAGCTTCAGCAGGCGGGCATGCAGACTGCCCATCTCACCCGGATTCTGCGCCAGACCAACGAGCAGGCCCGTGCGGCGGTGGATGCCAGCCTTGCCGGCGATGCGAAGAAAGCCCTGGCGGCCCTTGATTCGGGTGGCGGGCATGTCGTCGAGCATGAGGGGCGGGAAGCACGGTTCGAGCAGATGGCGCGGGATTTCGCGGCGATGGACGGAAAAGCCCGCAAGCGCGCCCTGGTCATCGAGCCGTCGCGGGACGGGCGTGACATCCTGACCGGAAAAATCCGCGAGAAGCTGGCCGGGGCGGGTGCGCTGCACGGGCCGGCGATCGAGCTGTCGCGTCTCGTAACCAAAGACATGACCCGCACCGAGGCGAAGGAGGCGAGTAGTTACGCGGTCGGTGATGTCGTCCGTTTCACGAAGGATTATGCCGATAAGGGCGTCTCCCGGCGGGATGCCTATACCGTGGCCGGCATCGACACGAAAAAGGCGGCCGTAAGCCTTACGGCGCGCGACGGACGACGCATAGACTGGCGCCTGCGGCAATGGGGGGCCACGCAATCCCAGGTGTTCACCGCCGAGCCGATCGAACTCCGTGCCGGTGATCGCGTGCAGTTCACCCGTAACGATCGGGCAGCGGGGCGGCTCAACGGCCAGCAAGGGGAAGTGATCGGTGTCGATCCCGCAGCGCGAACGGTCACGCTCCGCATGGCCAATCGCCGGATCGAGCATCTGACGCCGGACGATCCGCGCGACCGTCACATCGCCCATGCCTGGGTTGCCACGGCTTTTGCGGCGCAGGGACGCACCGCCGATCGTGTTCTGGTCCATGCCGACAGCACGGCTAGCCAGCTTGTGGATCAGAAGAGCTTCTATGTAGCCCTGTCTCGCGCCAGGGAGAGCGTTGCCGTTTATACCAATGACCGCGCCAAACTCGTGGCGGCGATTCAGGAGCGGTCGGGCGTGAAGCAGGTCGCCCTTGAATCGGCCGTGGGTATCGGAAAGGCGGCAAGCGCCCAAATAGGGGACAGGCGTGGCAGGGCGGCCGCCAAAGCCATGGCCCTGTAACTCAAATCCGTATAGCCTATCCGATGTGGGAAGATGAGGTCTCAGAGGGCTGCTCTGTTTAACGCAGGTCGCCGATATCTCTTTGTTTAATAAGGGGATCAAGGTAGGCAGATAAATGCCGTAGAAATTGGGGAACGTGACAGAATTAGCCCGCCTTGGTTTGAACGTCTTTCGATCAGGGGGCCGACGCGGCTAGGTATCGCGCACTGTAAGTTTAAGAACTGTAGGATATTAAAGAATGCAAAGGGAAGAAATCCGCAATCTTAGCGGGTTCGCATGGTCAGTCGCTGAGATTCTGCGCGGCGACTTCAAGCAGTCGGAATATGGGAAAGTCATTCTTCCCTTCGTCGTGTTGCGCCGACTTGATTGCATTCTTGAGACATCTAAAGCCCAAGTGCTCAACGCCGCCAAGGCCCTGCCCGATGGTGTGGACGAGGCCACCCGCGACATGATTTTGTTCGGCGCAGTCGGCGGCAACGTGAAGGTTTACAATCTGTCGCGCTTCACCTTCGCCACTCTCAAAGGTCAAGACCCGGGGCAGCTTCACCAGAACCTTGTCGACTACATCACCAATTTCTCTAGTAATGTCCGTGATATCTTTCTCGACAAGTTCCTGTTCACCGACCAGATCAAGCGGCTCAAGGACGGAGGCATCCTCTGGAACGTGTTCCAACGCATGACCGAGATCGACCTTCATCCCAACCGCGTGACCAACATCGAGATGGGCTATCTCTTCGAGGAGCTTATTCGCCGGTTCTCGGAAATCTCCAACGAGACAGCAGGCGAGCACTTCACGCCCCGCGAGGTCATTCGCCTGATCGTAGATTTGCTAATCGCCAATGACGACACCAAGCTCACTAAGCGTGGCATCATTCGGCAGGTCTATGACCCCGCCTGTGGAACGGGCGGGATGCTGGCACTAACTGAGGAGGCGTTGCAGGACTTCAACCCCTCCATCCGTGTCGAACTGTTCGGACAGGAGATCAACGCCGAGTCCTTCGGTATTTGCAAATCCGATATGCTGGTGACGGGCCACGATCCTGAGCAGATCGCCTTCGGCAACACCCTCACGCAGGATGCCCACAAGGACAAGCGCTTCCATTATATGTTGTCAAACCCGCCCTACGGTGTGGACTGGAAAAAGTATCAAGACCCGATCAAGGAGGAAGCTGACACGCTAGGCTTTTCAGGCCGTTTCGGGGCGGGAACCCCGCGGATATCGGATGGTCAGCTTCTCTTCCTCCAGCATATGATTTCCAAAATGCGTGATGATGAGGACGGCTCCCGCATAGGCATCGTCATGAACGGCTCCCCACTCTTCACCGGCGGTGCTGGCTCCGGCGAAAGCGAGATCCGCCGCTGGATGTTCGAGAACGATTGGGTCGAAGCCATCGTCGCGCTTCCTACCGACCTGTTCTATAATACCGGTATCCAGACATACATATGGCTGCTGACCAACCGCAAACCTGCCAATCGTCAAGGTAAGGTTCAGTTGATCGACGCATCGGGCGAACGGTTTTGGAAATCTATGCGCAAATCGCTTGGCTCGAAGCGGCGGGAGATACCCGAAGAGGCCCGCGCCGACATCGTGCGTATTTACGAGGGCTTCTTGAACGGCGGGAATGGCGAAGGCGATGTCGCCAAAATCTTCGACGTTGACGATTTTGGTTACCGCGAAATCCGTATTGAACGTCCGCTACGTCTGAACTTTCAGGCCAGCCACGAGCGAATCGCTCGCCTCGCCAAGGAAAAGGCGTTTACTCGCCTGCCTGACGATGAACAGGAAGAGATTGAGGTCGTCTTGTTGGGGATGGGCGACAAACTTTTTACCAATCGCAAGGCTTTCGAGAAAGCATTGACCAAGGCGCTCAAGGCCGAGAGGATAAAGACGGCCGCGCCAGTGAAGAAAGCGGTCCTTGCCGCGCTCTCTGAGCGCGACGAGGAGGCCGACATCTGCACTGATAAGGACGGTAACCCCGAGCCGGATACCGACTTACGCGACTATGAGTTTGTGCCACTGAAAGAGGACTGGCGTGAGTATGTCGCGCGAGAAGTGACACCCTTTGCTCCCGATACTTGGGTGGATGAATCCTACCGTGATGCTCGTGACCACGAAATCGGGCGTATCGGCTACGAAATCAACTTTAACCGCTATTTCTACCGCTATGCCCCGCCACGACCGCTGGAGAAGATCGATGTGGAGCTAAAGGCGCTAGAGACGGAGATCGCCGAGCTACTGCGAGAGATAGCAGCATGATGCCACAAGCCGGATTGATGACTCCTTTACACCGTCCAGACTGGGTGACTTCCCGTCTCAAATTTTTGTTTCAACGCCGGAACCGTGCGCTGAGGGAAGACGATGGCGTGGTAACGGCTTTCCGAGACGGTGTTGTGACTCTCCGATCTAACCGGCGTGAAGACGGTTTCACTTTTTCTAACAAGGAGATCGGTTATCAAGGTATAGAGCCGGGTGATCTAGTGATTCATGCAATGGACGGCTTTGCGGGCGCGATAGGCGTTTCTGATTCCCGAGGCAAGTGCTCGCCCGTATATACGATAGTTGTTCCGCGATTAAAGCAAGCGGTCTTCCCCGAATTCTGGGCTTATTATCTAAGAAATTTAGCAGTCACAGGATTTATCGAAAGTCTTGCTAAAGGAATTCGGGAGCGCAGCACTGACTTTCGGTGGAAAGATGCAGGTAATCTCCTTGTAAACTATCCGGAGTATCAGACACAAAAATCCATCGCTGATTTCCTCGATCGCGAAACCACGCGCATCGACCAATTAATCGAGAAGAAGAAGCGGTTTCAGCAGGGTGTAGCCGATCGGATTAAGGCATTGGTAGACCAAGCCATTTCCGATCCCAACACTCCGCGCATTCGTTTCGAGCATATAGCCCGCAGAGTGCATAGGCCTGCCGTGCTATCCGAGCATGATGAATTGGTTCGCCTCGGCCTCTACAACCGGGGGCGTGGCATTTTTAAAAAGCCTGCCGCAGACGAGGAGGGCATGGGCGATTCTGATTTCTTCTTCGTCAAAGATGGCGACCTCATCCTTAGCGGTCAGTTCGCATGGGAGGGTGCAGTCGCTCTCGCCACCACCGAGGAAGAAGGCTGCGTCGTTTCGCACCGTTACCCTGTTTACCGGGGCAAGTCCGGGGTTAACACCGCTTATTTGCTTGGTCTCTTGAGGAGCAGCTACGGTGATTTCCTTCTCAACGAGGCATCGAGAGGTTCGGCTGGTCGTAACAGGCCCCTCAACGTGCGCCGCCTCGGAAAAGAGAAAATCCCTGTCCCTGGATCAATGTTGCAGAAGACCGTTGAACAAGCGGTCGATTTCGAGCGACGATTGAAAGGAAAAACAGAACAGTCGATTGCTCGACTTGGGGAGTTCCGCGCCGCTCTCATCACCGCCGCCGTGACCGGCCAGATCGACGTGGCGACTTGGGACAGGCAAGGTCAGACAGACCGCCGCCTTGAGCGGATCGAGGAGGCCATGCGGGCATGAGATTGACCGCCCAATCCCTCGAACATCTGGCCGGGATCATCACCGGCGACTCCCAGAAAAGCCCGTATCGGTCTGGCCCGCAGCTTGTCGGCTTCTTCAACGATTTCGGCGAAGGCGACCTCTACGGGCAGGGCTTTCCCGCCCGCGCTCAATTTGCGCGTGACAAACTGGACAAGTTTAACGGCACCGACACGATGAAAGGTATCGTGTCCGCCACCTTTGATTTTATCGGCGAGGATGGCTTCAACGCCGAGGATGCCGCCTGTCAGTTCAACCAAATCCTGTCCCGCGATGGCTTCCGGCTTGTCATGATCGACGACTATGGCTGGATGGATGGAGATAAGGAAGTCAGGATTAATCCACGTTTCAAGGTTCGTCCGCTTGGGCAGGCTATTGTGGTACCGACAAGCCTAATTGCGATCAGTCACGAGGGCGTCACGGAGCAGGTGCGCAAAGCCAACCAGAAGATCGAGACTGGCGACTACTCCGGCGCGATCACTAACGCCTACACTTTGGTTGAGCACTTGTTAAAGCTCTTGCTCGCCGAAACAGCCACGGCTTTCAAGGAAACTGAGGGAGACATCAGGGCGCTCTACAAAGTATTGCAGCCATCCTTTAATCTTGATCCTGCCAAGATTCAGGAGCCGCTAAAACCCATTGTGGGCAGCTTCCAGACGTTGATCGGCGGCCTTTACGAAATGGCCAATAAGGGCAGCGACCGCCATGCTTGTCGTTTCAATCCTACACGGCACCACGCCAAGCTTGCCGTCAATGCTGCCTTCGTCCTTTGTGATTTCCTTGTCGAGAGCCGAGATTATCAGGAAGCACGAGCCGCCACCGCCCCGTGCAAAGAGACCGCCGTATGACCGCACACGCCGCCCACAACGCCCACAAGGAACAGGTGCTTCAAGACCATCTGATCGCGCAACTTGTTGCGGGGGAGGGTTATGAATTTCGCGATTCCAAGGCCGACTACGATCGCGGCCTTGCGATGGATAAAGAACTTGTGCTGCGCTTTGTCCGCAGCACTCAACCTACGGAATGGGCTAAGCTGGAGGGGCACTATTCGACTTCCGCCGAGGAGAGGTTTTTCAAGCAGCTCGAAAAGGCACTCAAGGACCGCAGTCTGCTGGACGTGCTGCGGCAGGGCATTAAGATCGTCCCAGGCATCAAGTTTGCGCTGTGCTATTTCCAGCCCGCGAGCGCCTTGGAGCCGAAGCGCGTTGCCGAATACGAGGCCAACATTCTCTCCGTCATGAAGGAGGTCGAATATAGCGAGCGCAACGGCAATCGGCTGGATATTGTACTTTTCCTCAATGGCCTTCCCGTCACCACGCTGGAGGCGAAGAACCTTCTTACCGGCTCCAATTTCCGCCACGCCGAAAAGCAATATCGCAAAGACCGCTCCCCCGCAGGGGAGCCTTTGCTGGCCTTCAAACGCGGCGCATTGGTTCATTTCGCGGTGGACGAAGACAACGTATCCATGACCACGCGGCTGCAAAACGGCCGTACCCGTTTCCTACCCTTCAACCGGGGGCGTGACGGCGGAGCGGGCAACCCAGATGTGGAAGGCGAGTTTCGCGTTTCCTATCTTTATAGCTCCGGCATTTGGGGTGAAGCGATTTTCTCCCGGCCCGTGTTGCTCGATATCATCGGGCGCTTCATGCATCTCGATGCTAGCGGCAAGGAGGAAGTCGTGCTCTTCCCCCGCTTCCATCAGCTTGATGCGGTCCGCAAGTTAATGAGTCATTCTCAGGCGTTTGGCACGGGCCAGAACTACCTCGTTCAGCATTCCGCCGGATCGGGAAAATCTAACACCATCGGCTGGCTTGCTCATCACGCGATTAACTTGCACGATGTACAGGACAAGGCCTTGTTCAATACGGCCATCATCGTGACCGATCGCATCGTGCTTGACCGTCAGCTGCAAAGCACTGTTTCGCAGTTCGAACAGGTGCAGGGCATTGTGCGCAAGATCGACGGCACGTCGCGTCAGTTGAAGGCTGCCATTGCAAGTGGTGTGCGCATCATCGTCACGACTATCCAGAAATTTTCGACGGAGCATTTGCGGGAGATTTCCGGACAATCAGGCCGCACATTTGCCGTTATCGTGGACGAGGCCCACAGTAGCCAGTCGGGTAAGACAGCCCAAGCGATGACCGATGCGCTGACCCGCGAGGCCGTTTCCAGCGACGACATCGAGGACATGATCGCCGCCTATCAAAAGGCGCGCGGCCCACAAGCGAACATCAGCTTTTTTGCCTTCACGGCGACACCGCGCAATGTGACGCTGGAGCGTTTCGGCACCAAAGGGCCAGACGGCTTACCGCATCCCTTCCATCTCTATTCTATGCGTCAGGCCATTGAGGAAGGTTTCATTCTGGACGTGCTCCAGAACTACATGACCTATAAAGCCTATTATGAGCTTGAAAAGGCGGTCGAAGACGACCCGAAATTGAGCGGCCGACGGGGCCAACGCAAGGTTGCCCGTTATGCCAACCTTCATCCGACCGCCATCGGCCAAAAGGTCGAAATTGTCGTCGAGCACTTCCGCCGCCACGTCGCCAAGCTGCTAGACGGACAGGCGAAAGCAATGATCGTGACCAGTAGCCGCGATCACGCGCTGCGATATTATTTTGGCGTGCGCGATTACATCACGCAGCAAGGTTATGCCGACCTTCGCGCCCTTGTCGCCTTTTCGGGTGAGCTTGTGTTCAATGGCGAGAAATATACCGAGGCCGAACTGAACGGCTTTGCCGAGACCGAACTACCCCGTCGCTTCGACGGCTTCAAGCCCGACGGTACGGCCTATTCCGAGCAATACCAAATTCTGATCGTCGCCGAAAAATATCAGACCGGTTTCGACCAGCCTAAGCTTTGCGCCATGTATATCGATCGCAAGCTTGCTGGCTTGCAGGCCGTTCAGACTCTTTCGCGCTTGAACCGGATGAGGCCGGGCAAAGATCAGACTTTCATTCTCGATTTCCAAAACACTATCGAAGATATTCAGAACGCCTTCCGTCCCTACTACGAGGCGACGGCGCTGGAGGCTAATTCCGACCCCAACCTTGTCTATGACCTTGAAGGCCGTCTTTTTAAATTCGGCTATCTCGACAAGGAGGAGATCGAGCGCTTCGCGCAGACCTATTTCAAGGGGCGATTGAATGGTGGCGACCGTGCTCGACTTGAAGGGCTTGTCCGTCAGGCAGTCACCCGTTTCGAGTGCGATGACGACGAAGGACGGCAGGAAGAGTTCCGCCAGCTTTTGCGAAGCTACATGCGCTTCTACAATTTCATCTCCCAAGTTATGAATCTGGAGGATACGAGCCTAGAGAAGCTCTCTGCTTTTGCCGCTTGGCTTTCGCGCCTTCTTCCTGATCGCGAAATTCCACCGGAAATCGAGATTACCGACGACATGCTCCGCCTTCAAAAGTTCAAGGTGGAGCAAAAGGAGCAAGGTGATGCTTCGCTTTCGGCGGGTGATCGCACGCCTCTCAAGCCCATTAGCGAGTTCGGCGCGAAATCCTACACCGAGGACGAGCAAAAAGAGCTTTCCGAGATCGTCAAGGCATTTAACGAACGACACGGCACGCAGTTCACCGAGGCGGACATGATACGCTTCGAGGCCGTGAACGCTGAAATTCTCGGCACCGATCTATCAGAGATGCTCCGCAACAACCCGCCCGATGTGGTCTATACGGCTTTCGCCCAAGCCTTCTTTCAGGGCGCGATCCGTATGTTCCAGCGCGACAACGAAATGCGAAATATCGTCCTTTCCGATGCCGATGCCCGCGACAAGGCAACTCGCCATTTCTTTAATCGTGCACTCCGGCAAGTCCACGTCGGGTAGGTATCTTGTTTTTATATTTGCAAAAATACTAAGCAGGACTTTGTATATTGTGTAATTTATAAACTCGACATGGGTTTGACGGTATGTCATAATCTTAAGTATGGATATGCGTTTTGGTGGTAAGTTAAACCGACTCCAGCAGGAGCTCCCCGAGGGACTCCTTGTTGATGCCGCTTGGATGGAGGCCCACGGCTATTCATCGGCGTTGAGGAGCCAGTATGTGCGCTCCGGCTGGCTCGAAAGCCCGGCCCGGCGCGTCTATCGCCGCTCACGAACACCGCTCACGTGGCAGCAGGTCGTCGTTTCCCTCCAGACCATACTGGACCTTCCGTTGACCGTCGGTGGGCGCACCGCACTCGAACAGCAGGGGTATGCTCATTATCTGTCAACGTCGATGCGTGAGGTTCACCTTTACGGACCGAAGCCCCCACCGACCTGGCTGCCAAGCCTGCCGCTCGATGTGGCCTTCCATTGGCACAACAGCCTGCGACTGTTTCCAAGCCACACCGATGCATCGCCCATATCAAGTCCCACTATGGTCAATGTCGGTGGTCTGGCCCTGCCCATTCGCTATTCCAGCAAAGAGCGCGCCGTTCTCGAATTACTCGATGAACTGCCTGAGCGTGAGACCTTCCACCAAGCTGATGCATTGATGGAAGGAATGAGCGATTTAAGCCCGCGCCGACTGCAAGCGCTGCTTGAGGCTTGCACCAGCGTGAAGGTGAAGCGGCTCTTCCTCTTCTTCGCGGACCGCCACCGCCATGCATGGCGACCCCGGCTCGATATATCTCGCATCGATCTGGGTGCGGGTAAGCGCGTCCTTGCCAAAGGCGGAAAACTCGATCCGCATTATAACATCACCGTGCCAACCGACCTGGGAGGTTCGTGAAGCTCATGGCTTTCTTGGACACATATCAGCAGCAGGTGACTCTTTTGATGCGGGTTGTTCCTTTCGTCGCGGAGGAACGGATTTTCGCGCTTAAGGGTGGCACTGCGATCAACCTGTTCGTGCGCGACATGCCACGCCTTTCCGTGGACATCGACCTGACTTATCTGCCAGTTGAGGGGCGGCCCGTATCGCTGTCTGCGATTGACGCCGCGATGCTCAGGATCAAGGAGCGGATCGAACAGGGCATACCCGGTGTGAAGGTCAATACCTCACGTTCGGCCGATGAGAACGTCGTGACCAAGCTGGTCGTTCGGGTCGGCGGTGTACAGATCAAGATAGAGGTAACGCCGGTGCTACGAGGCACCGTCTATGATCCGGCCGTGACAAGCGTGGTGCCCGCTGTCGAAGACACCTTCGGCTTTGCCGAGATGCAAGTCGTATCTTTCGCCGACCTTTATGCGGGCAAGATCGTAGCTGCATTCGACCGCCAGCATCCCCGCGACCTTTTCGACGTGCGCGGCCTGCTGGCGAACGAGGGAGTCGACGATGCGTTGCGTCGGGCCTTTCTGGTTTATCTCATCAGTCATAACCGGCCGATGGCCGAAGTTCTTGCCCCGACCCGCAAACCGCTGCGCGAGGAGTTCGAACGGGGCTTTGTCGGAATGACGGAAGAGCCCGTCACTCTCACGGAACTGGAAGCCGCGCGAGAAGCGATTATCGCCGAGATGGTCGCCGCCATGCCGGAGGAACACCGGCGCTTCCTCGTGAGCTTCAAACGAGGCGAGCCGGATTGGGAGCTACTCGGGATACCGGAGGCCCAGCATCTGCCTGCCGTCATGTGGAAACAGCGCAATCTTGCCAAGCTGCCCGATGCCAAGCGGGCTGAGCTGACCGAGGCATTGGAGCGGGTGCTCTTTTCATGAGCACGAATCGTCCGTCAGAATCCGCGTTGCTCGGCGATGAATATGCGGTAAGAGGCGGATGGTCCTGTGCCTTCTGAGCCTCCCCGAATGACGCAATCGACGATATTATGTGGGTTTTTGTGTGGGATAATTTTCGGAGTCCACGGAATAAATATAAATAAATCAATATGTTGATTTGTTTTTGCGGCGGACATCCCCTCCGCCAATTTCCTTTTCCTGAAAATGAATGCCGGTCGACGCATGGTGTGCCTGTTTGGCATGCCGTTCTGCTGTTTTTCACGAATGGGTGAAAAACTCTGTCGGGCACGGCCGTGCTGCGTGATCCCAAAGCTTGGGGAGGCAGGCGAAGACTATGTCGGCTTTATGGGCCGACAGCCGGTCAGCGGCACGCTGCTGGAGGCGTTGGCGCTGTTTCCGGAATTCAACCCTGCCTGATCCGTCGTGAGACGCCTGTTGTCTGACGAATGGTTTTCGGAAGTGCGGATGATGAATGGACGCGCGTGATGCTCTGACATCGGGGCGGAGTGTTGCGCATGCGCGTTGCCCGTCAGGTGTTGAAACAATTCGTGCCGGACGGTCTGGTCGCCAGGGATGCGTGCGCGCCTGTATGGGGGACTACGAACAGGCAAGCGGCGTTATGTGGGGATGATGGTTGACAAGGTAGGCGGGCGCCTGGGCGTGCCCGATGGCGTGATGCGCGGAATCGCCGTGGCGATGACCCTGATGTTGCCGTTCTTCCTGTTGCGGGGGCGGGCGATCAGCGACGGATTCATGACCGGCATCGCCGTGCTGTTTCTGCTGCATTGCGTGCGCGTGCGTGATCGCGGCTGGTGGCGGGGGTGGCCGGTGTTCGCCCTGGCGTTCTGGGGGTGCGCGATCCTGTCGTCGGTGATGCATGGCACCGGCCATGCGGTGGCCGAGGCGTTCGTGCTGGGGCGGTTTCTGCTGTTCTGCGTGGCGCTGGAACGCTGGGTGCTGCGCGATGGCGCGGCGCGGCGCTGGCTGGGGGGGGCGGTGACGTTGGCCGCCCTGTGGCTGGTCGTGGAATGCTGGCAGCAATATCTGCTGGGGACCAATCTGTGGGGGTATCCGCGCTGGGTGGATGGCGCGCTGACCGGGCCGTTCTACAAGCCGCGCGCGGGGGCGGCGCTGTTGATGGTCGTTTTTCCGGGCCTGATGGTTTTTGCCGTGCGATGGCTGGAGGCGCCGGCGTGGCGGACGCGGCTGGCCGGTGTCGGGCTGATCATGTTCCTGACATTGACGATGATTCTGATCGGGCAGCGTATGCCCGCGCTGCTGTTCGGCCTGGGGCTGGTCGTCATGGCCGTGCTGATCCGCCGGTTGCGCTGGCCGGTGCTGGCCGCCGGGTTGGTGGGCGCGATGGGGCTGGCCCTCCTGCCCGTGCTGTCGCCGCCGGCCTATGCGAAGCTGGTGGTTCGTTTCATGGACCAGATGCAGCATTTTTCCGACAGCGCCTATGGGCAGATCTATATCCGTGCCGGAGTCATGCTGGAGGACCATCCCTGGCTGGGGGTGGGGGTGGATGGGTTCAGGAATGCCTGTGCCGACCCGGCCTATGTTCGCGATCTCGTGCTGTTCGGCCGGACATTCGCGAGCCGTGGCGTTGCGGTGGGGTGCAACATTCACCCGCACAATATCTATCTGGATGTGGCGACCACGGCGGGGCTAGTGGGGCTGGCCTGTTTCCTGGCCATGGTGGCGTGCTGGCTATGGCGGATGATCCGGGCGCTGTCGCCGGTGCAGGCGCCGCAGCAGGCGATGCTGTGCGTGACGGCTTGTGTGATGCTGTGGCCGCTGGCGTCCAGCAGCGCGCTGTTTACGGCGCGCACGGCGGGCTGGATCTTTCTGATGGTCGGCTGGGGGCTCGCGGCCTCGGCCGATATCGCGGGTGAGAGCCGGGGCGATCGTCGTTCGTGATCGTGCCGGGCTCTCGTGGGGCGTTTATGCCGTCATGCGGCCTGCGGCTGCGTACTGGCGGCGGAAGGCCAGCGCCCAGCCCAGGAAATAGCCTGCCAGTGCCCCGGACAGTGCGGCGCGCAGCAGGCCCAGTGCGAACCGTTCTTCCGGTCTCATCGCTATTGCCATGCCGATGGCGAATTGCGCGGCGAACAGGCTGACATTCCGCACCAGCGGCCAGGGGGTGGCTGTGCGGTGCACGAGTGCGCGGGCGCGGTCGATCGTCATGTGTCGTGGCCCGATCCGGTAGCCGGCCGGTATCATGCTTGCCGCGGCCACCATCCAGGTCAGGGAGGGGGCCATGCTTCCTTCGGATCGTGAGATCAGGCCCGAGAGGCCCCAGAGGATGAACACGATCGGCACCAGCGCCACCCGGCGCAGCGGAACGGTATGGTCGGACAGGGCGCGGGAGCCCTGCCAGACCAGATAGGCCAGCAGCAGCCAGACCCAGAGCGGCACATGCGAGAGGATCATCGGGGCAGACACGGGGTGCTCCGTTCATGGTTGGTGGTTCGACCACGTCATGTTGCGGAGATCGGACGGTGCGGGCAGGGCCGGTTTCGCCAGTGTCTCGCCGTTTTCGCGGATGGATGCTTATATGCCGTTCGCGAAGCGTGAATGGGGGGCGCCTTGGACGATGCGCTGGCGGCGGTGCCGTGCGAGCTGAAGCGGCGGGTCGGCTTTGCCTTTGCGACCGCCATCGCCATGACGTTCCTGGCCCCATGGGGCAGCGCGCATCTGCCGCTGCCGCGACGGGCGGTCGAATGGCTGGTCTGTATCACGATATGGGAAGCGGCGGTGTGGCTGGTGCGCGATGGCGTGACGCGGCGGTTTGGTAGTGGGCGCGCGGGTGGCCGGACAGTCTTTCGCGGCTATCTGCTGACGCTGGGGCTTGCGTCCGTCCCCGCCGTGCCGCTGTGCATGCTTGTTATCAACGGGACCGTCGGCACCTTCGGCGACTTTGCCCTGTTCTATGCCGATGCGATGGGGCTTGGATTCATTCTGGCCGCTATTCGCTATGGGATATGGGGGCAGCGGTCTGCGGCACGGGATGGTGTTTCCGCCGAGCTTGCGCCGGCGCGGGTGTCTGACGCGGGTGGCGTGTCGTGCTGCGCTTTCCTTGGACGTCATGCCCCGGATATGGCGGGGGCGAGGCTGCTCGCGCTCGCGGCGGAGGATCATTATCTGCGGATTCATACCGACAGGGGGCAGGCGCTGGCGCTGCTGCGTCTGCGCGATGCGATCGACAGTCTGGGCGCCGAGGCGGGGCTACAGGTGCATCGTTCGTACTGGGTGGCGATGCATGCGGCGCCCCGGGCCGCGCGTCGGGGGCAGTCCTGGCAACTGGAATTGCCCTCGGGGCTCCGTATTCCCGTCAGCAAGGCGCGTGTTGCGGCTTGCCGGGCGGTCGGCTGGTTGTAAAGCCTCAGGCTGTCGCCAGGTCTTCGGGGCCGAAGGCGTCGGGCAGTAGTTCGGCCAGGGTGCGGACCAGCAGTACGTCGCCGGATGGGTTGACCATGCGGATTCTCAGGTCTGGCGCGCCGAATTCGCGGATTTTCTGGCGGCAGCCGCCACAGGGTGCGCAGGCGCGGTCGCCGCCGCCGCAGATGACGATATCCGTGATGCGGCGGCCGCCGGCGGCCGCCATGGCCGAGATCGCTCCGCCTTCGGCGCAGATGCCCTCGGGGTAGGCGGCGTTTTCGGTATTGCAGCCGACGAACAGGCGACCGTCGGCATCATGCAGGGCGGCGCCGACCAGGAAGCGGGAATAGGGGGCGTAGGCGTTGGTGCGGACGGCGATCGCGGCGTCGATCAGCGTGTCGTCGGACATTGTGGCCTCCCTGGTTTGTCCAGCCTGGTGAACCCTCTATCGGATCGTATGGCGAAAGAACAGCGTGTGGGGGTTGTGGTGCTTGGAACCTGGGCGCCGTGCCGGTATTCTCGATCCATGCTGGATCGCCCCTCTTCGCCTGCCGCGCAGGACCCGACCGTTGCCGACCTGCTGGCCGCGCGCCCGCATCTGTCGATGCATGCTCTTGACGGCCTGACGCTGGAGGACGTGCCGCTGAATGCGATCGCGGATGCGGTCGGTACGCCCACATGGGTCATGGGGGCGGGAACGCTGCGGGCGCGCTATCGCCTGCTGGACGGTGCGATGCGCGGGGCGGGGCTGGCGCCGTCGATCCATTTCGCGGTGAAGGCGAACGATCATCTGGCCGTGCTGCGCGTTCTGGCGGCGGAAGGGGCCGGGGCCGATGTGGTCAGCGGTGGCGAACTGCGCCGTGCCCGTGAGGCGGGGGTACCGGCGGGGCGGATCGTGTTTTCGGGCGTGGGCAAGACGCGCGAGGAAATGGCGCTGGCGCTCGCCGAGGGCATTGGGCACATCGCGGTCGAGAGTGCCGAGGAACTGGAGATTCTCTCCGCCGTCGCCGGGTCGTCCGGCCGGGTGGCGCCGATTACGCTGCGGGTGAATCCGGACGTGGATGCCGGCACGCATGAGAAGATCACCACCGGGCTTTCGACCAACAAATTCGGCATTGCCTATGCCCGTGCGGCCGCGCTGTATGAGCGCGCGGATTCGTTGCCGGGGCTGAAGCCGCTGGGCTTCTCGGTGCATATCGGCAGCCAGATTGGCGCCATGGCACCCTATCGGGCCGCGTTTGCCCGCTTGGCGGATCTGGTGCGCGCGGTGCGGGCGCGGGGGCTGCCGGTGAGTCTGGTGGATTGTGGCGGGGGGCTCGGCATCACCTATCGCGATGAGGTCGAGGGCGCGCCGGAGGCTCTGGCCGGGGCGATCCGGGCGGAACTGGGCGATCTGGATGTGCGGCTGGCGATCGAGCCGGGGCGCTGGCTGGCGGGGCCGGCCGGGTTGCTGCTGTCGCGGGTGATCCTGCGCAAGGTCGGTGAGGATGGGTTGCCGTCCTTCCTGATCCTGGATGCGGCGATGAACGATCTGATGCGGCCCAGCCTTTATGAGGCCTGGCATGGGATTCTGCCGGTTTCGGCGCGCGATGCGACGCGGCCGGCGGAGGCGGTGAATGTGGTCGGGCCGGTCTGCGAGAGCGCGGATTCCTTTGCGGATGGGCGGGTTCTGCCGCGTCTGGACGAGGGGGCGCGGGTGGCGCTGCTGGATACCGGTGCTTATGGGGCCGTCATGAGTTCCACTTATAACGGCCGGCCGCTGGCAGCCCAGGTGCTGGTGGATGGCGGGCGCTGGTCGGTGATCCGTGCGCGCCAGCCTGTTGAGAGCCTGTGGGCGGCGGACCGGATTCCCGACTGGGTGATGCCCGCGCCGGCAGGCGGCTGAGCCCGGCATGGCGGGCGGGTCCACATCCCTGGGGAATGACGGGGCGCCGGCGCCATCCGTCGTACCGTTCGCGGTGCGTCTGGCGGCGGCGCGGCATCGGGCGCGGCTGGTCTTGTGGATCGAAGTGCTGCGGCCTGTCGTGCTGCCGGTGCTGGGGGTGTTGGCCGCCTATATGATCGCGGGCCTGCTGGGGGTGCCGCAGGCGTTGTCCGACCTGTTGCGCGGGGTGATCCTGGCCTTGCTGGCCGGGGCCTGCGTGGGGTGGATCGTCTGGCGGGGGCGGCGGGTCGTGGCGCCGACGCCGGACGATATCGACCGGCGGATCGAGCGGGCGTCGGGGCTGGCGCATCGGCCATTGCAGACGTTGGGCGATCGTCCGGCGACGGACGGTACGGAACAGGCGGGATTGTGGGCGGCGCATCTATGGCGCACGGGCCATGCGATCGGCCGGTTGCGGGCCGGGTGGCCGCGGCTGTGGGCTGGCGCGCAGGACCCCTGGCGTCTGGGAATTGTCTTGCCGGTGGCCCTGCTGGCGGCGCTGGGCTGGGCCGGGCCTGAGGTGCCGGGGCGGCTGGCGGCGGCGTTCTGGCCGGGGCTGGACGATCCGGGGGCGGCGCGGCCGCATATCCAGGCCTGGATTACGCTGCCGGCCTATGCGCCCGGCGCGCCGGTGTTTCTGGACGAGCGGACGGGGCAGGCGACGGTGCCTCAGGGTTCGGTCCTGAGTGTCAGCGTGACGGATCTGCATGGCCGGCCGAGCGTGCGTGTTGCACCGCTGGGGGCGGGGCCTGCGGTGGCGGACGAGCGGTTCCGCGCGCTGGGGCCGGGAAGCTGGTCGGCGGAAATCAAACTGCTGGGCAGTGCGACGCTGGCGCTGCGCGGGCGCGGGCGGACCTTCAGCGACTGGACCGTGACGGTCTTGCCCTACGCGGCGCCGACCGTGGCATGGGGTACGCGGCCGGGGAGCGCGGCTGGCGAGTGGCGCACCCGGCTGCCTTATGCCGCCAAGCAAGCCTATGGCATTGCGTCGCTGCATGCCGAGTTGCGGCTGGCGCAGCAGGGCAAGGGGGATGCGGCCGGACGGGTGCTGAGCGTGCCGATTCCGCTGGATGGCCAGCCGCGCGATGCGTCCGGCGTGACCTCGCCTGATCTTTCGGCCGATCCCTGGGCCGGCGAAGAGGTCGTGGGGCGGTTGGTGGCGACCAGCACCAGCGGGCAGCAGGGTACGAGCCCGGAGGCGCGATTCCGTCTTGGCGCGCGCAAGTTCACCAGCCCGGTGGCCAAGGCCGTGCTGGATATCAGGCGCCGGCTGGCGCTGGGGCGTGAAGGGGCGGCCGAGGGCGCTGCCGATCTGGCGGCGCTGGGGGAGATGCCTGATCCGTTCCAGGCCGATGCGGGGATGCTGCTGAACCTTGCTGCTGCGGCGGCTCTTCTGGAGAGCACCGATGTGGCGCATCAGGCGGCGCTGGATCAGGTGGTGTCGCGGCTGTGGTATCTGGCGCTGGAGATCGAGGACGTGCGGCATGGCGGGCAGGCCGGCGCCCAGGCGGCGCTGGATGTTCGCGCGGCGCAGGATGCCGTGACCGCGCAGTTGAACCGCATGCGGGCATTGGGAGCGCAGGGCCAGTCACCCGCCGAACAGAGCGAATTGCAGCGGCGGATGGAGGCGTTGCGTCAGGCGATTTCCCGCCGGATGCAGGCGCTGGCCCAGCAGGCGTTGCAGTCGCATACCGCGATCCCCGATCTGCCGGGGATGACCCAGGATGGGGACCGCGCGCTGTCGAAGATGATGCAGCAGATGCAGGATGCGGCGAAGAACGGTCGGTCCGCCGAAGCGATGCAGATGATGCAGCGCATGGAAGACATGCTGGAACATATGCGCACGGCCTCGCCGCAGGATATGGCGAACCTGGCGGCGCAGATGATGGCGCGCCAGCAGGCCGCCGAGCAGCAGGCGGCGCTGCGGGACCTGATTGCCCGCCAGTCCGGCCTGCTGGATCACAGCCAGGCACGCCTCGATCGCGTGCAGCGCGCGCGGGACAAGGCCGAGGCGGCGCGGCGGGCGAAGCAGGAGGAAGAGGCGGATTCGGATGGCGATCTGACCACGATGCCGGCGGCCGAACTGATGCGCCGCCTTGGCCTGCGGCCGTTGCCCGGCATGCAGGACGAGCAGTCCGGCCCGCAGGGCGGGCCGCCGCCGGGGAGTGCTTCGGCCGATGGGGCGAAAGGGGCGCCGTCATCCGGGCCGGGCCAGCGGGGCGAGGATATGCCGGGCGACGAGGCCGCGCGAGGGACTGACCGGGCCATGCAGCGCGCGCTGGGGCGGGCGCTGGGTGAGTTGGGGCGTGAATTCAAGGGCCTGACGGGGAAGGACGCGCCGTCCGGTTTTGCCGACGCGGGGCAGTCGATCAAGAACGCGCGCACCGCGCTGGCCGGCGGCGATGACGCGGCGGCGGCGGCGGCGCAGCGCAAGGCCCTGGCCGACCTCCAGAAGGGCGACCAGCAGATGCATCAGGCGATGAAGGGATCGGGCGGCGGCGGCATGACCAGTTTCCTGCCGGGTTTCTCGAACAGTTCCGGCGGCGGCAAGCCGGGCGACGGCGAGGATTCCAGCGACAGCGCGCAGGAAGACGAAAAGGGGGACCGCGATCCGCTGGGCCGGCGGACTGGCGAGGGCAAGGAGGGAATCGATGCCGATACCCATGTGCCCGATGCGATGTCGCGCGAGCGTGCCCGCGAGATCGAGCAGGAATTGCGTCGCCGGGATTCCGACCGCACCCGTCCGCGCGACGAACTGGATTATCTGGATCGCCTGCTGAAGCCGTTCTGAAAGCTGCCAGCGTCATGGCGGACATCGAAGCGGAGCGGCCGAAAGGCCGCGAACGCCAGGCCGTTTACTGGTGGGGGTGAGGCTCGGACGTTCTGGAAGGGCTGGCCCCACGGCGGACATCGAGGTGGAGCGGCCGAAAGGCCGCGAACGCCAGGCCGTTTACTGATGGAGGTGAGGCTCGGACGTTCTGGAAGGGCTGGCCCCACGGTGGACATCGAAGCGGAGCGGCCGAAAGGCCGTGAACGCCAGACCGTTTCCCGGTGGGCGTGAGACTCGGAATTTGTGGGGGGAAACGTGGGCTGGTGAGCGAGAGCGGCCCGCAGGGCCGCGGCCGGTGTGTGTTTCCGAGCACCGGAGCGGAGCGGCCTTAATGGCCGTGAGCACCGGAGCACAGGAAACGCGCATCGGATCGCCACCAGCACGCGTTTCCCCCCACAAATTTAGTCGGGCATGGGGTAGGTGCGGGGATACGTCATATGCGAGGTCGGGCCGGGGGCTGAGGGGGAGCCTTTCTTGCCGCAGGCCGCGAGGCCCGTCAGCAGAAGGGCGAGGCCCAACGCGGTGCCCAGGGGGCGCATCAGGCGCCGGGTCATGGCGTATCGCCCAGGGCGGCCAGCCAGCGTTCGGCCTGCGCGCGGACATTGGCGGGGGCGGTGCCGCCCTCGCTGGTGCGGGAGGCGAGCGAGGCTTCGACGGTGAGGACCGAGAAGATGTCCTGCGTGATGCCGGGCTCTTCGGCCTGCATGTCGGCCAGGGACAGGTCGGCGAGGTCCAGGTTGCGGCTCTCCGCCAGCGCGACCAGACGGCCGGTGACGTGGTGGGCGGTGCGGAAGGGAAGCTTGAGCACCCGCACCAGCCAGTCCGCGAGGTCGGTGGCGGTGGAGAAGCCGGAGCCCGCATAGGCGCGCATGCGCTCGGTATTGGGCTTGAGGTCGCGGATCATGCCGTCGCAGGCCGCCAGCGACAGGGCGGCGGCGTCGGTGGCGGCGAAGACCGGTTCCTTGTCCTCCTGCATGTCCTTGGCGTAGGCCAGCGGCAGGCCCTTCATGACCGTCAGCAGCCCGACCAGCGCACCGCCGATGCGGCCGATCTTGGCACGCACCAGTTCCGCCGCGTCGGGGTTGCGCTTCTGCGGCATGATCGACGAGCCGGTGGTGAAGGCGTCGGACAGGCGGATGAAGGCGAAGGGGGCCGAGCACCAGATCACGATTTCCTCGGACAGGCGCGACAGGTGCATGGCCATGATCGACAGGGCCGAGAGATATTCCAGCGCGAAATCGCGGTCGGACACGGCGTCGAGCGAATTGGCGGTCGGGCGGTCGAAGCCCAGGGCGTTGGCCGTCATCCGCCGGTCGATCGGGAAGGAGGTGCCGGCCAGGGCCGCCGAGCCGAGCGGGCATTCGTTCAGGCGGCGGCGGGTGTCGGCCAGGCGGCCGCGATCGCGGGCCAGCATTTCCACATAGGCCATCAGGTGATGGCCGAAGGTAACGGGCTGGGCGGTTTGCAGGTGGGTGAAGCCCGGCATGGGGGCGGCCGCGTGTTCGCGCGCGCGGCGGGCGAGGGCGCGCATCAGGGATGCGATCTGGCCGTCCAGCCCGTCGATGGCGTCGCGCACCCAGAGGCGGAAATCGGTCGCGACCTGATCGTTGCGCGAGCGCGCGGTGTGCAGGCGCTTGCCGGCCTCGCCGATCCGGTCGGACAGGCGGGCCTCGATATTCATGTGGATGTCTTCGAGCCGGGGGCTGAAATCGAACCGGCCGGCTTCGATCTCCTCGCCGATGCCGGTCAGGCCGCGTCGGATCTCGGCTTCGTCTTCGGCGCTGATGATGCCGGTTTTCGCCAGCATGGCGGCGTGGGCCAGCGAGCCCGCGATATCCTGCCGCCACAGGGCCTTGTCGAAGCCGATCGAGGCGTTGATGTCCTGCATGATGGCCGAGGGGCCACCCGCGAACCGACCGCCCCACTGGACATTCGCCCGTGCGGAGTCATTGTCGGTCGCATGTTCTTCGTTCACAGACATGCCATGCCCCAGATCCTGTCGAAAACCGTCGGTCGGCGAGCGTTGCTCGCAGATGGCGGCACCCTACTGGCCGCGTGGGCCGGGTGCAATTCCATCCTTGCGCCGCCGGCGCGGGCGGAAGGGCCGGTGCCGGTGGACCTGCCGCCGCACCGCACGGCCGCGCCGCGCGCGCTGCCGGACCTGAGCTTTGTGGATGACGCAGGGACGACGCGGCATCTGGCCGACTGGCGTGGGCGGATCGTGGTGCTGAATCTGTGGGCGACCTGGTGCCAGCCCTGTGTGGCGGAGATGCCGGCGCTGGACGCGCTGGCGCGGCAGGTGGCGCCGGCGGGGGATATCGCGGTGCTGCCGGTTTCGATCGACCATGGAGGGGTGGATCTGGTGCGGCGATTCTATCGCACCCATGGCATTGCCGGCCTGCCGGTGCTCTGCGACCCGCACATGCAGATCCCGACCGCGCTGCGCGAGGATGGGGTGCCGGTGACGCTGGTGATCGACCGGGCGGGGCGCGAGGTGGCGCGGGTCGTCGGCCCGGTGCGCTGGGACCCGGCATCGACGCCGGAGCGGGTGCGGGGGCTGGCGGCCGGCGGTTGAGGGGCTGCGGTGTGAGGCTGTGGTGCGGGCTGTGGCTTTCGTGCCGGCGGGGGGCGCGGTAGAACCGGCCGGGATCGGCATATCAGGTAAGGATGACAGAATGCGACAGGATGGACCGCTGCTGGGCGCGGACGATCCGCAGCCGGTGCGGGTGCATGGCCGGGGGGGCCTGTCGCCATTCGTTCTGGTCAGCGACCATGCGGGGCGGGCGGTGCCGGCCCGGCTGGGCGATCTGGGCGTGTCGGCGCCGGACTGGGAACGGCACATCGCCTGGGATATCGGCATGGCCGGCATGGGGCGGCTGCTGGCCGAACGGCTGGAGACGATTCTGGTCGAGCAGGTCTATTCGCGGCTGGTGATCGACTGCAATCGCGCGCCGGGGCACCCGACCTCGATCGTGCGGGCCAGTGACGGGACCGTGGTGCCAGGCAATGCGGCGCTGGATGCGGCGGCGGAGACGGAGCGAGTGGAGCGGATCTTCCGGCCCTATCACGACCGGATTGCCGAGGAACTGGATGCGCGCCTGACGCGGGGGCAGCCGACGGTGCTGGTGTCGCTGCATAGTTTCACGCCCGAGATGGATAACGTGGCGCGCCCGTGGCATGCGGGCATCCTGCATAATCATGGCCCGCGTTTCGGGCTGATCCTGAAGGATCTGCTGGAGCGGGAACCGGGCCTGCTGGTGGGGGACAACGAGCCCTATGCGCTGACCGATACCAGCGACTTCACGGTGCCGTTCCATGGCGAGAGGCGCGACCTGCCGCATGTGGAACTGGAGATAAGGCAGGACCTGGTCGCCGATGCGGCGGGGCAGCGCGAATGGGCGGACCGGCTGGCGCGGCTGCTGCCGCTGGCCTGGGCGCGTTACACGGCATGAAGGCGGAAATGGACGACGTGGTGGCGCATCCTTCCTCGGCGCGGGTGGCGCCCGGCCGGCTGACGATTCGCGGGACGACCGCGCTGGCCGGGGTGATCGGGTGGCCGGTGGCGCATTCGCGCTCGCCGCTGCTGCATAATTTCTGGCTGGCCCGGTATGGGATCGACGGTGCCTATGTGCCGTTGCCGGTGGCGCCCGGCGCGTTCGACGTGGCGGTGCATGGCCTGCGCGCCGCGGGGTTCCGGGGGGCGAACGTGACCATTCCGCACAAGGAGGCGGCGTTTGCGATTGCCGACCGGCTGCATCGCTCCGCCGTGCGCTCCGGGTCGGTCAATACGCTGGTCTTCGGGCAGGATGGGACGATCGAGGCGCATTCGACCGATGGCGACGGGTTCGTCGCCAGCCTGGAGGCGAAGAGCGTGGATGTGGCGCGCGGGCCGGCGCTGCTGCTGGGCGCCGGAGGCGCCGCGCGGGCGGTTGCCGCCAGTCTGCTGGATCGCGGGGTGGCGGTTTCGGTGGCCAATCGCACGGTCGCCCGGTCTGTCGCATTGGCCGAGGCGCTGTCGGCGGACGGGCAGGCGCCGGTTTCGGTGATCGACTGGGCGGACTGGACGGACCGTCTGCCGGGGCATGCGCTGCTGGTGAATACCACGTCGCTGGGCATGCATGGCGGGCCGGACGACGTGTTTACGCCCGACCTGTCGCGGGCGCCCGATGACATGGTGGTGTCGGACATCGTGTATGTGCCGCGCATGACGCCGCTGCTGACCGCCGCCGTGGCGCGGGGGCTGCGGGTGGTGGACGGCACGGGGATGCTGCTGCATCAGGCGCGGCTGGGGTTCAAATGCTGGTTCGGGGTCGATCCGGAGGTCGATGCCGATATCCAGGCGCTGTTCGACGCCGACCTCGCGCGGTGACGATGCGCATTCTCGGCCTGACCGGCGGGATCGGCATGGGCAAGTCGACGGTGGCGCGGATGCTGCGGCGCGCCGGCTTTCCGGTGTTCGATGCCGATGCGGCGGTCCATGCGTTGCAGGCGCCGGGCGGCCGGGCGCTGCCGGCGATCGGGCGGCTGGTGCCGGGTTCGGTGCGGGACGGGGTGCTGGATCGCGCGGTGCTGCGGCGCGCGGCCATTGCCGACGGGGCGGTGATGAAGGGGCTGGAGCGCATTCTGCACCCCATGGTGCGGCAGGAGCGAGACCGGTTTCTGGCGCGGGCGCGGCGGGCTGGGCATTCCTGGGCGGTACTGGATATTCCCCTGCTGTTCGAGACGGGGGGGGACCGGTTGTGCGACCGGGTCGCGGTGGTGTCGGCGCCGCCGGATGTGCAGATCCATCGCGTGGCCAGGAGGCGGGGCATGGCGCCCGGCGAGGTGGCGGCGGTGATCGCGCGCCAGATGCCCGACCGCGAGAAGCGGCGGCGGGCGGATGATGTGATCTGTACCGGGTTGTCGCGGAATGATACCGTGCGCCGGGTGCGGCGACTGGTCGCGCGGATGCGCGCGGATGCCGAAATGCGGATGCGCGCGGAAGGGAAGACGCCATGAAGCGAACGATTCTGTTCGATACGGAGACGACTGGCCTGGACCCGAAGAAGGGGGACCGGGTGATCGAAATCGCCGCGCTGGAACTGATCGACGATCTGCCGACCGGGCAGAATTTCCATGTGCTGATCCACCCCGAACGCGATATTCCCGAGGAGGCGACGAAGGTTCACGGCTTCAGGCTGGCGGATCTGGAGGGCAAGCCCCGGTTTCATGAAATCGCGGATGCGTTTCTGGCGTTTATCGGGCCGGACGCGATGATCGCCCATAATGCGCGCTTCGATTTCGGCTTCCTGAACGCGGAACTGGAGCGTGCCGGCCGGCCGGTGCTGTCGCTGGAGCGGATGGTCGATACGCTGGATATCGCGCGCGAACGCTATCCGGGCCTGCCGAACAGCCTGGACGCCCTGTGCCGGCGTTTTGAGATCGATCTCTCGGCCCGCACCACCCATAACGCGCTGCTCGACTGCCGGCTGCTGGCCGAGGTCTATCTGGAACTGATGGGGGGGCGCCAGCGCGGGCTGGGCCTGATGATGGAGGATGGGGCCGGCGGACCGGTGGCGCACAGCTACGCGCGGGTTACGAACCGCACGCCGCGCCCGATCGTGCCGACGCCCGAGGAACTGGCGGCGCACAGCCGCTTTCTGGAGAAGGTCAAGGAGCCGATCTGGTCTCTGTAACGGGGCGGGGGGGCTGGTAGGCATCTCGCGGGTTGGTTTTTGTGGCGCGTGTATCCTATCGTAACAGGCAGCCGTCGTGCGCTCCGGGCCAACAGATCGGGAAGAGATCATTGAACGCTGACGAGATCGTGGACCCCGCCGATGCCCGTTCCGATCAGGTCAGGCGTTTTCTGCTGCATGTCGGTGTGCCCATTTTCGGCGTCGTGCTGGTGGTGGCCGTCATCGCCGGAATCGGGCTGCATTCCTATCGCTCGATCCGCTCGGGCGCGCTGGCGCTGACCCACGACCTGCTGGTCAGCGAGCAGAACTACATCGCGCAGGAAGTCGGCGATTACCTCGGCCCGGCCACGGCGGGAACGGTGATTGCGCGCGATATGCTGGAGCATGGCTCGCAGGCCGCCATCATCAAGATCTTCAATTCCTACGGCGGCAGCATGCTGCGGCATGTGCCGCAGGTTCATTCCTTCTATCTGGCCGATTCCGACGGGCATTTCGACCTGATCGAACGCGACCCGAAGGGCAAGGGGCTGGAGACGACGCAACTGACCGGCGAGGGGGCCGGGGCGCAGTTCGTCCATCAGTTTCGCGACGAGAAGGGCAACTTGCTGCGGACGGAGAGCAATCCGACCGGCAATTTTGACCCACGGACCCGCGAGTGGTTCAGGGGGACGGCGGAGTCCGGCAAGCTTTACTGGTCGGCGCCCTATCTGATCAGCCAGACCGGCCAGATGATCATCACGGCCTCGATCGTCTATCAGGGGCTGGATGGCAAGACATTCGTCTTCGCCATCAATCTGTCGATGAACGAGCTGACGAATTTTCTGGATTCCCTCAAGATCGGCAAGAACGGCCATGCGCTGATCGTCGACCAGGACGGGCATCTTCTGGCCGGACGGCACATGCTGGATGTGGCGAAGAAAGCCAACTGGGACCCGTCGAAGATGGTGCTGGACCCCCAGACCTATCCGGCGCTGGCGCAGGCGTTCGACGTGTATCGCGTGCTGGGATACGGGCCGCATGCGATTCGCAGCGGCAAGCGTAATTTCGTGACCATGGCGGCCCCGCTGCCCTCGACGGCGAAGAAATGGGTGCTGATCCTGGTTGCGCCGGAAAGCGATTTCGCCAATTTCGCGATGGTGGACGGCCGGCAGAACCTGCTGTTCTCGCTGATGATCGTGGCCCTTGCCGCGTTGCTGGGGGGGCTGCTGTTCCGCCAGGGGCGGCGGACCGACCGGGTGGCGGCGGAACTGGCGGGCCTGCGTGCGGTTTCGGGGCGCGAGAGCCAGGCATTGCGGGCGGTGGCCGGCTATCCGGCGTTGTTCGACCCGACCGACGAGGCGCTGATCCTGACGCGCAGCCTGGCGGAGATGACGCTGGCGCGGCGGGCCTCGGTCTGGCGGCTGATGCATGACGGCGCCACGTTGCTGTGCGTCGATTCCTACGATGCGCGGCACGATGCCCATTCGGGCGGTTTCGAACTGTCGCGCACCGACCTCCAGGCGTTTTTCGACCTGGTGACGCATGGCGATGCGATCACGGTGCCCGATGCGGGGGCGGACGAGCGGACGGTCAGTTTCCATCGGCTGTTCATGCGGACCTTCGGCAGCCGCAGCCTGTTCCTGGCGCCCATTCTGGGGGCGTCGGGGCCGATCGGCATGATCACACTGGAGGATGCGCCGCGTGCCGGGCTGGTGTCGCATTTCGTCGCCATGATCGGCGGGGTGGTGTCGGCGCGTTTTTCCGCCCAGCATTACAGCGCCGTTGCCGCCGCCGCCGAGGAACTGGCCGCGCCGCCGGCGGAGGAAGCCGAGCATTCGCTGGGCGACGGTTTCCTGATTCCGCCGGGCAGCACGCAGGCTGACGGGCATGGGGGGCCGGTGGAAGGGCTGTTCCCGGCCGTGGCGGTCATGGTCATTACCTTTGCCGATATCATCACGTCCTCGCGGGACGATCCGGCGCGGATCATCGCGCTGGTGGAGGCGCTGGCGCTTCAGCTCCAGACCGTGGCGCGGGACCATGGGCTGTATTCCATCAAGATGCTGGGCCATCGGCTGGTCTGCGTGGCCGGGTGTACGCACACGCCCGATCCGGCGGCCGCCGAGCGGATGGCGAACGCGGCGCTGGTGATGCGCGAGGCGTCGCTCTCGATCCTGTCGCGCGCCGACCTGGACCCGGTCTTTCGCATGGGGATCGATGTCGGGCCGGTGTTCGGCGGGTTGCTCGGTGACGACCCGAAAGTGTTCAACCTGTGGGGCGATGCCATCGGCATGGCCGAGATGATGGCCCAGGGGGCGCCGGATGTCGGCACCATCCAGGTGTCGGATGAGGTGTATCAGCTTCTGCGCGGGCGGTTCCTGTTCCGTGAACGCGGGCGCTTCTTCGTGCCGCATGCGGGGATGACGCGCACCTATGTTCTGGCGGGGCGCCGGTGACGGGCGGGACGGTTGCACCGGGGCCGCCCGACCTGTCGGAAGACGGGTTGCCGGAGGGGCTGCCTGAGGGGCTGCCGGACGGGCCGTCGGGCTGGCTGAAGGCGCGGCTGGCGCGTATCAGGCCCGCCCTGGCCTGGATCGGGCGGCTGACGCGCCATCAGGTCCGGTTCGTGCTGGTGCTGATCGGGTCGGCGTGGGGGGTGGTGCGCGAGAGCATGCGCCCCAATTCCTGGCGGCGGACGGTGCGGGAGGAATTCCGCCTGTGCCTGCGCCAGGTGGTGGGCGGCGGGTTTCTGAGCACCATCGTGACCGCCACGCTGGCGGGGCTGATGGTGGTGTCGCAGGCGGTCTACTGGCTTGGCTTTGCCGGCATGGCGCAGATGACGGGCTCGATTCTGGTGTCGGTGCTGGTGCGCGAGATCTCGCCGGTGCTGGTGGGGATCATCCTGCTGGGGCGCAGCGGCATGCTGGTGCTGACCGAAATCGGCATGCTGACGCTGGGGGGGCAGATCCGCGCCCTTCAGGCGCAGGGCATGGACCCGTTCCTGCTGCTGGTGCTGCCGCGCACCTGCGCGTTCATGGTCGGCGGCTTTACGCTGGGTATCCTGTTCGCCACCAATGCGTTGCTGATGGGTTTTATCATCACCCATGCCTCGGGCGTGATCACGACATCGGTGTGGACGTTCTTCGCCAATGTGCTGGCCGCGATGTCGTCTTGGGATTTTCTGGTCATTCCGCTGAAATTCATTCTGGTCGGGTTCTTCGTGGGCCTGGGGGCCTGCATGACCGGCCTGCTGGTGGATGCCGACGATACGATCGCGACCCTGATGCCGCGCGGGTTCGCGCGCGGGATCATGACGGTGATGGTCGTCAATATCCTGTTCATCCTGGGGGGCTGAGCGATGGCGAACGAGGGAGCGATCCTGGAACTTCGCGCCGCCCAGCCGTCGTTCGACGAAAGCGGCATGGCGCCGGTGCCGATCGACCTGCGGCTGATGCCCGGTGACTGCGCGGTGGTGGAATGCCGGGATTCCGCGCGGGCGACGCTGTTTGCCGATCTGTGCTGCGGCATGATCTCGCTGGCCTCGGGCAACGTGCAGTTCATGGGGCTGGACTGGGCCGAACTGAGGGACCGCCAGTTTTACGCCCTGCGGGGGCGGATCGGGCGGATTACCCGGCGCGGATCGTGGCTGGACCTGTTCGGCACGCACCAGAACATCATTCTCCAGCAACTGCACCACACGACGCGGCCGACGGCGGACGTGGTGGCGGATGCGATGGCGCTGGGCCTGGCATTCGGCTTTCCCGGCCTGCCGGTGACCAGTCCGGGGCATCTGTCGGCGGCCGATCTGGCGCGCGCCGCCTGTGTGCGGGCTTTTCTCGGCCGGCCCGACCTGCTGGTGCTGGAGGATATCTCCGACGTGCTGCCGGCGGACGCGGCGGTTGCGTTTCTGGAAGCGATCACGGCGGCGCGCGACCGGGGCGCGGCGGTGATCTGGTTCGTACGCCATGCCGCCACCTGGGCCGATTACCGGTCGGCGGTGAATGTTCATCTGCGCCTTCTCGATGAAGGTCTTTTCCCGGTGCGGGGGGTCTGATGGCCAAGGATCAAGTAAAGGGCCTGGCGCGGCAATTGGTGCGGGTGCGCTATGCCGATGAATGGGTCGGGCTGCTGGTGCTGGTGGCGCTGCTGATCTGTGCGGCGGCGGTGATCGAGGCGGGTGTGCTGCATAACTGGCTGACGCCGGCCGGTCGGTTGCAGATCGTGCTGCCTGACGGCGGCGTCAGCGGGTTGGCGCCGGGCGACGATGTCGAGGTGGTGGGTATTCATGCCGGCACCATCCGGCGCATCCGCATCAATCCGAGCGGGGGGATGTACGCGATCGCGGATATCGACCCGGATATCGAACCCTTCGTGCGTCGTGACAGCACCGCCACCATCCGACGGCGCTTCGTGGTGGCCGGGGCGAACTATATCGACATCACGCGTGGCACCGGGGAGGTGATGGACTGGCATTACGCGGTGCTGACCGCGCATTCGGCACCCAATCCGGCCGACATGATCACCCAGACATTCGCCGATATCCGCGCGCGGGTGATGCCGGTGCTGGATAGTGCGCAGCATATGATGTCGATGCTGGATGCCACGGTGACGGACCTGCATGCCGGCAAGGGCACCGCCGGGCAGTTGATGACCGACGACAAGCTGATCCGTCAGGCCGAGACGCTGGTGACGTCGCTGAACGAAGCGGTTGCCCATCTGACACCGATCGAGCGGCAATTGTCGTCGGTCATGGCGAAGGCCGATGCCAGCATGGCCAATGTCCGCGCCATGTCGGGCGACCTGCGCAAGGCCACGCCGAACATGCCGGCGATCACGCGCAACCTGCAGGAGACGTCGGCGGAGCTGCCGGTGCTGCTGACGCAGGCGCAGACCACCGCCGCCAGCCTCCAGAAGCTGACCGACCAGTTGCGCGGCCTGTGGCTGCTGGGCGGTGGCGGGACGAAGGCCCCCGCGTCGAACCGCCTGCCGACGGGGAGGATCGCGCCATGAAGGCTGGGTACACGCGCGCGGCCCTGCTGCTGGTGCTGGCCATGCCGGCATTGGCCGGGTGTGGGGGCGGCAGGGTGGCGCCCGCCGGCGATGCCGTGCTGGACCAGGCGATGGAGAGCGGGCGCCAGTCGGCGGGACTGGAGCGGCTGGCGGTCGCGGAAGGCCAGTATCGGCAGGCCGGCACGCGTGCGCTGGCGCGCGACGATGCCGGGGCGATCGGCGATGCCGGCTATAATCTGGCGGTGGTGCAACTGGCGCAGGACAAGCCGGCCGATGCGCTCACGACCCTCGCGGCGACGCGGGCCGCGCTGGCGGTACGGGGGCGGTCGGGCGCCGATGCGGGGTTGGACCTGACGCAGGCCGCGGCCCTGCATCGGCTGTCGCGGGACCGCGAGGCGGTGCCGTTGGCCGCCGGGGCGATGGCGAGCCCAGATCCGGCGATTGCCGAACAGGCCAGCCTGCTGACCGGGCTGATCGCGGATGGGGTGGGCGACCGCGCGATGCTGGGGCAGGCCGTGGCGCATCTGGCCCATAGGCGCCCCGTGGCCGCGAAATGGCAGGCGGACGAGGATGAATTGCAGGCCCGGATGCGTCTGCCCCATGACCCGGCGGGGGCGCGGGACCTGGCTGTGCAGGCTGCCGATCTGCGGCGGCAGATGGTGGATTATCGCGGCATGGCGCGGGCGCTGACCCTGGCGGCCCGCGCGGCGGGGCAGGCGGGGGATGCCGCCGGCGCGGCGGCCCTGACGCTACAGGCCGGGCAGAGCCTGCATGCGCAATCGCCGAGTGCTGCGCCTGCTGTCGGGGCGCCCGACCCGTTTGCGGCGCCGACGCCGCCGGTCTGAGGCGTGTGGGCCTCGGGGAACGGGGCTGGACATGGGGGCTGGCGCGCGAGCGTGGTGCGGAGCGGGCTTGGTGGCTGTTCGCGGAGTTGGCTCCGTCGGTTTGAGGCGTGTGGTGCCTCGGAGAACGGGGCTGGAAATGTGGGCTGGCGAGCGAGAGTGCCGCGCAGCGGCACGGCCGTCGTGTGTTTCCGAGCATCGGAGCGGAGCGGCCTTGATGGCCGTGAGCACCGAAGCGCAGGAAACGCGCGTCGGATCGCCGCCAGCGCGCATTTACAGCCCCGTTCTGAGGTCCGAATGGCGGGTGATGAGGGTCGCGCTGGCCGTGTTCAGGCCCTCGAGTTCGACCGCGAGACCGTGGCTTTCCATTCGCGCGACGATGTCGCGCAGGGTGCCGACGGCCGTGATGTCCCAGAAATGGGCGTGGCGCAGGTCGATGCGGATGTGGCGGGCGGTGTCGTGCGTGTCGAACGCCTCGGCGAACAGGTCGGCTGAGGCGAAGAAGAGCTGGCCCGTTACGCTGTAGGTCCGGGTGTCGGTGGCGGTGTCGTACCGGGCTGCGACCGTGACCAGTCGCGAGACGCTGGCGGCGAAGAGCAGGCCGCTGAGCAGCACGCCCACCAGCACGCCCGCCGCCAGATTGTGGGTGACCACGACCACCGCCACCGTTGCCAGCATGACCAGGCTGGCGCCGCGCGGGTGGGTGCGCAGGTCGCGCAGCGACGACCAGGAAAAGGTGCTGGCCGAGACCATGATCATGATCGCCACCAGGGCGGCGACGGGTACGCGGGCGACCCATGGCCGCAGCGCCACCATCAGCAGCAGGAGGAAGGCGCCGGCGATGAAGGTGGAGAGACGGCCGCGCCCGCCATAGCGGAGATTGCCCACCGTCTGGCCGATCATGCCGCAGCCGGCGATGCCGCCGAACAGGCCCGCGGCGACATTGGCCAGGCCGAGGCCGACGCATTCGGTGCGCTTGCTGCTGTGGGTTTCCGTCATGTCGTCGACGACGCTGGCGGTCATCATCGATTCCAGCAGGCCGACCATGGCCATGGCGGCGGCGAAGGGCAGGATGATGTCCAGCGTGGCGAAGGAGAACGGCACCCGTGGCCAGACCAGGTGTGGCAGGCTGTCGGGCAGGCGGCCCAGATCGGCCACCGTATGCACCGGCATGGGCCAGATGGTGGCGACGGCCGTGAGGGCCAGGATGCAGATCAGCGGCGAGGGGATGGCGGTGAACAGGCGCGGCACGCCGTAGATGATGGCCAGGCCCAGCGCGATCAGGGCGTAGGTGTGCCATGTGACATGGAACATGTGCGGCAGTTGCGCGGAGAAGATCAGGATGGCCAGCGCGTTGACGAAGCCGGTGCGGACGGGGCGCGAGACGTAGCGCATGAGCAGGTGCAGCCGCGCCGCGCCGGCCAGCATCTGCAACAGTCCGGCCAGCAGGGTGGCGGCCAGCAGGTATTGCACGCCATGCGCGCGGACCAGCGCCGCCGCCACCAGGGCGACCGAGCCGGCGGCGCCGGAGATCATGGCCGGGCGGCCGCCCGCGATGGCGATGACGACGCTGATGACGAACGACGCATACAGCCCGACCTCCGGGTCGACCCCGGCGGCGAAGGAGAAGGCGATGACTTCGGGGATCAGCGCGAAGGTGCCGACCATGCCGGCCAGGACCTCGCGCATCGGATTGGCCGCCCATTCGGCGCGGTAGCGGGCGAGGCCGGAGAGCGGGGCGGCGGAAAGGGTGGATTCGGACATTGCCGGGTCAGGCGTCGGCGATGCTGTCGTCGGCGCGCCGCCACCAGCATTGCCCGGCCGGGCGGGGAGCGGGCAGCACGTCCAGCGGGTCGCCTTCGTAGCGGACGGTGTTGGTCGGGGTTTCCTGCAAGGTGATCTCCGCGCAGCGCAGCAGGGCGCCGTCGGCGTCGAGCAGCGCGTTGAGTTTGGCCATCATCAGGCAGGCCATCAGTTCCGTGGTCGGGTCGCCGGGCGTGACGATGATGCGGCGGGCGCGTTCGGGCTCGTGCGCGCGGAACCAGGACAGGAGGGGATCGTCCTCGGCCAGTTGCAGGGCGTGGTCCAGCCGTTCGTCCACGAAGCGGTGCCAGCGCGACTTGGCGCGCTGGAAGGACACGACCATGTTGCCGGCCCCGTCGAGCCGGCGGGGAGCGGTGGGGCGCAGGCGCACGGTGACGAATTCGTTGTGGCCGTGGGGCAGGGCGCAGCTTTCGCTGGCGCCGTGGATCAGCCGGTGTCCCATCGAGAAACGGCGGGTGAAGACCAGATCAAGCATTCTTGCGCCCCGCCATGTAGCGTTCCCAGCCATTGCGGCGCAGGTCGCAGGCCGGACAGGTGCCGCAGCCATGGCCCCATGGGTGCATCGTCTCGCGCGTGCCCAGATAGCAGCTATGGCTCTCGCGGTTGATCAGGGCGACCAGATCGGGGCCGCCCAGGCTTTCGGCCAGGCGCCAGGTATCGGCCTTGTCGATCCACATCAGCGGCGTGTGCAGGACCAGGCGGCTGGCCATGCCGAGGTTCAGCGCCACCTGCATGGCCTTGATCGTGTCGTCGCGGCAATCGGGATAGCCGGAATAATCGGTCTCGCACATGCCGCCGATGATGTGGCGGGCGCCCCGGCGGGCGGCCAGGGCGGCGGCGAAGGTGAGGAAGATCAGGTTGCGGCCGGGCACGAAGGTGCTGGGCAGGCCGTTCTCGTTCATCGTGATGGCGGCGTCGCGGGTCAGCGCGGTGTCGGAGACCGCGCCCAGGGCGTCGAGCGCCAGCGTGTGGTCCTCGCCCAGGCGGGCCGCCCAGGCGGGGTCGTGCGCCGCCATGCCCGCGCGCAATGTGTCGCGGCATTCCAGTTCCACCGCGTGGCGCTGGCCGTAGGCGAAGCCCAGCGTCTCGACGCGGCCGAAGCGCGACAGCGCCCAGGCGAGGCAGGTCGCGGAATCCTGGCCGCCGGAGAACAGGACGATCGCGCTTTCCTGCTTCGGGTCGGTGGGGGTGAGGGATGCGGCCATGTCAGGGAATCCCGATCAGCTTGTGGGTCTGCAACGAGAGGCGCCAGCGTGGGTGGGTGCGGCAGTAGGCGACCGCCTGTTCGGTATTGCGGGCCTGGTCGGGGCCGTCCATCGGCTGGAGCCAGAATTGCTGGAAATCGAGATCCGCGACGGTTTCGGGCAGTCGCTCCGGCTGGGGGAAAACCAGTTTCAGTTCGTGGCCGGTGCGCTGGACGAGCGGTGCGTCGGCCTTGGGGCTGACGCAGATCCAGTCGATGCCCTCCGGGGCCGGGAGGGTGCCGTTGGTTTCGATGGCGATTTCGAAGCCGCGCGCATGGACCGCCGCGATGAGGGGGGCGTCGAGTTGCAGCAGGGGTTCGCCGCCGGTGAAGACGACGAAGGCGTGCTCCATGTCCGGTGCGGCCCAGGTGGCGGCGATGGCGTCGGCCAGGGTGTCGGCGTCGGCGAAGCGGCCGCCGCCTTCGCCGTCGGTGCCGACGAAATCGGTGTCGCAGAAGCGGCAGGTCGCGCCCGCGCGATCGGCCTCCCGCCCCGACCAGAGATTGCATCCGGCGAAACGGCAGAACACGGCGGCGCGGCCGGCATGCGCGCCCTCACCCTGGAGGGTCGCGAACATCTCCTTGATCATATAGGCCATGCGGCGTGATTTCGGACAGGCTGTGCCCGGACGCAAGCCTTAAATCGTGCTGTCGGTGTCTGCCGGCCGCATGGAGGCGGCCGGGCGCCCGTTGAGGGCGCCGGGGCCCCCGCCGGGTGCATGCCCCCGCGCGCCCCCCCGCGGGGGGGGCGGGGGGGG
>NZ_JBDNXE010000011.1:0-6321 GCF_047721585.1 Gluconacetobacter sp. | reverse complement strand
AACTCCCCATTTAGAATAGCCGCCTTGGGGGTTTATGGCGCCCTGGGTGGCCCCGCCCGCACGCATAAAAGCGGGCGGGGGGGGGGGGCCGGCGGATGGGCGGCGGCCGGCAGCCTGTTCAGGACGCCTGAACCAGAGACGTATGCATGCCCAGGCGAGCCAGCAGGCGGGCGTCGCGGCTGGCTTCGGGGTTGGGGGTGGTGAGCAGTTTTTCGCCGTAGAAGATCGAGTTGGCGCCGGCCAGGAAGCACAGGGTCTGGGCTTCGTCCGTCATGTCCTCGCGGCCGGCGGCCAGGCGCACGCGGCTGGCGGGCATGGCGATGCGGGCGGCGGCGATGATGCGCACGAAATCGATCGGGTCGACCGCCTCGGCCTCGGCCAGCGGGGTGCCGGCGACGCGCACCAGCAGGTTGATCGGCACGCTCTCGGGGTGTTTGGGCAGGCTGGCCAGGCTGGCGATGAGGCCGGCGCGGTCGCTTTCGTCCTCGCCCATGCCGACGATGCCGCCGCAGCAGACATTGATCCCGGCGTCACGAACATTGGACAGCGTGTCCAGCCGATCCTGATAGGTGCGGGTGGAGATGATGTTGCCGTAATGCTCGGGCGACGTGTCGAGATTGTGGTTGTAGTAGTCCAGCCCGGCATCGCGCAGGCGCTGGGCCTGGCGGGCATCGAGCATGCCCAGGGTGACGCAGCTTTCCAGCCCCAGGGCCTTCACGCCCTCGACCATCGCGCAGACGGTTTCGAGGTCATGATCCTTGGGGGAGCGCCAGGCGGCGCCCATGCAGAAGCGGGCGGCCCCGGCATCGCGCGCGGCGCGGGCTTCCTTCAGCACGGCGTCCACCGCCATCAGGCGGCTGGCCTTCACGCCGCCATCCTCGTGCATCGCGCTCTGCGGGCAGTAGGCGCAGTCTTCCGGGCAGCCGCCGGTCTTGATCGAGAGCAGGGTGGAGATCTGCACCTCGGTGGGGTCGAAGCGGGCGCGATGCACGCTCTGGGCCCGGAACAGCAGTTCGGGGAAGGGCAGGGCGATCAGCGCCGCGATTTCGTCTCGCGTCCAGTCGGTACGGACCGGCGGAAGGGACGGATCGGCGAAAGCGGGCGATGCGGCCGGCATGAGACCATCGGGCATCGGGCAGGTTCCTGGATTGTCGGCGATAAGGGAGAACGCTGTGCCACAGAAGCGGGGGGGATGTCACCCATGTCGCGCCGACAGGGCTTGTTGGGGTGCGCCATGGGATAGAGGAGAGAGGGTGTGGATTTAAAAATCATTGACCGTTGAATATCGGAAATGGCCAATACGGAGGCGCCCTTTTTGACCGAGGGCGCGGTTCAGACGCAGGGACTGCACGCTCGACATGCCTATTTCAGACAATCGTGCCGCGCTCAAACTCTCGCCCGATCGTGAACTGACGGAGGAACAGGAGCGGCTGGTGGGCCGGATCGTGGATTTCTGCCGGCTGCATGCAGGGGGGCGTGGCGGCGTGCTGGTGCTGGAGGGCGCTGCCGGCACGGGCAAGAGCATCGTCATGAATGCTGCGTTCGCCAGGCTGCGGCAGGCGGCGGGGCGTTGCAGCGGGGATGCCCTGTCGGGCCGGAGCATGATGTTTCTGGTCAATCACCCGGAGATGATCAAGCTGTACCGCCGGATTGCCGAGGGCTCCGCGATCCTGCGCAAACGCGATTATGAGCGGCCGACCAGCTTCATCAACCAGGCGCACAGGAGCGGGCAGGGGGCGGATATCGTGTTCGTCGACGAGGCGCATCTGCTGTTGAGCCGCCGGGATGCCTATAATCGTTTTCTTCAGGACAATCAGTTGGAGGAGATTATCCGGGCCAGCCGCGTCGTCGTCATGGTCTTCGATCCGCGGCAGGTTCTGAAATTCAAGAGTTTCTGGGATGAGGCGTCGCTGCGTCGGCTGCTGGAGGATCGGCCAGCCGTCTTCGAGCGGCTGACGACCCAGTTCCGCATGCACGCCCATGATGACGTACCGCGCTGGATCGAGGCGTTCTGCCGGCGGGAACTGCTGCCGCTGCCGGCGCCCCAGCCGTTCGATTTCCGCCTCTTCGACGATGCGCAGGCGATGTACGCGCTGATCCGCCGGCATGAGGACGCGGTTGGGCTGTGCCGGATGCTGGCGACTTATGATTATCCTTATGTTCTCGACGGACATGATCATTTCATCACCGAGGGGCGCTTTCACCTGCGATGGGATCGGGCGTTGCCGCAGGCGCGGCTGCCGTGGGCGGAGCGGGCCGATACCATTGACGAAGTGGGATCGGTTTATACCGTGCAGGGGTTCGACCTGAATTATGCCGGGGTCATTCTCGGCCCGAGCGTCGATTATGACGCGGCGACGGATCGGATCACCATCGATGCGGCGCGCTATGAGGATGGCGCCGCGTTTGCCGGGAAAGGGGCGATTGCCGACCCGGAGGGCGCGCGCGAACAGATCATGCTGAACGCGATCAGCGTGCTGATGACGCGGCCGATGCGGGGGCTTTATCTCTATGCCAGCCGGCCGGCCCTGCGGGCACGGTTGATGACATTGTGGCGTCAGCGTGAATCGTGCCCGACCGCCGCTTTGCCGGGTTTTTCATCAGGGAACGAATAGGAAACCCGATCCGGCGGTGCTAGGATTTGGACTTGACACTGAAAAAGGACGATCTGGTGCCGATCCATCATACTCCGCTCAGCCGTCGCCGGGGGCGGCCGGCGAAGGGAACACCTGCGGCGCGTGACGCCATGCTGGGCGCGGCCCTGCATTGTTTCTCGCGCAAGGGGTATGACGGAGCGGGATTGCGGGAGATCGCGGCGGAGGCGGGGGTCGATCCCGCGCTGATTTCCCATCAGTTCGGGTCGAAATTCGCGCTGTGGAAAGCGGTGGTGGACGAGATTGCGCTGCGTCTGGCTGCGGCGCGTCATTCGATCGAGGAACTGCATGGTGGCTCGAGCTCGACCGAGGAGCGGGTAAGGGAAGGGCTGACGCGCTTCATCACCGCCAATTGCGATATTCCCGAACTGGCGAAATTTCTCTCCGACGAACTGAGCCTGCCCGGTGAGCGGCAGGATTATATCCTGCGTGAAATCTGGGAACCCTACCAGGAGGCCATGCTGCCCCTGTTGCAGGAGGCGCGTGAGGATGGATTGCTGCGGCATGACGGGTCGCCCGAACTGACGCTGATGATGGTGATGGGGGCCGTCATGCTGCCGCTGCTGATGATGCGGCTGAAGGGGCTTTCGAAGCGGGACGAGGCCGAGCTTTCCCGGCGGCTGGTGTCGGACGTGTTGCCGATGGTGCTGGCGGCGGCCTGAGAGCCTGAATGAAAATGTGGGCCGGCGGCGACCCGACGCGCGTTTTCAATCAGGCTTTGATGGGGAGCGCAGCCAGGCTGTTGCATCAGGACGCTGCGTGATGTTCCGCTGGAGCTTAAGACGATAGAATCGGTGCCAGGATGGCGTTGGCGGCCACGCGTGCGTCTTCCGGCGTGATCTTTACGACCAGGCCCCGCTCCCCGGCATTGATGTCGATATGCTCCTTGCCGGACGCTGTTTCGTCGATCACGATCGGTACCGATGTTCTCTGGCCGAACGGGCTGATGCCCCCAACCTGAAAGCCGGTCAGGGCCTCGGCCTCTTCGGCCGGGATCATCCGGGCATTGCGGCCGTCGAACAGGGCGGCAACGGCCTTGAGGTTGACCTTGCCGGCGGCGGGAACGATCAGGCAGACGGGTTTTTCGCGATCGACCCGCACCATCAGGGTTTTGAAGACGCATGCCGGGTCCTCGCCCATGGCGGTGGCTGCCTGCATGCCGATCAGCGCGCCTGCCGGGTTAGTCGTAGCGATGGACGCTGAAGGGCACGCCGTGCTCCGCGAGGGCGGCCGTGGCCGCCGTTTCATTCTGCTGCATGCGGGTGCGTCCTCATGTGCATTAAATCATCGTTTTATGAATATAAGGCGTGTGGTGGTGCGTCAAGGAAATGGGGGCATGTGGCTTCTGCCTCCGGATTTATATTCATCGTGTTTTGATTAAATGTCATCCGTCTGGTAGGTCGGGCCGGGATATGATTGTACGAGATTTCGCCTTCCACGCCGACATGCCGGACGACATGCGCTACCTGCGCCGGCCGGATGGTGTGCAGAGATTCATCGAAAAGGACATGATTTTTCTTCTTCCCGAACGTCTCAAGGATTTTCGGAAGGATCTGTATCATGTGTGCCGGATCAACAGCTCGGACAGTGCCTTGTATGGTCCGCTTTTTCAGGTGCGGTGCGTGATCGCCGATGGGGCGGCGGTGGAGGGGTTCGAAGGACCCTGCGACGTTTTTCCGTTTTATGAAAAGGTCGCGCGCAACAAGCGTCATTATCGCGATTATTATGTGCTGTTCCTGTTTCGGCATCAGGCCGATTATCGGAAATATCGCCGGCTTTGCCGAGAGCCGGAGCGGTGTCGGGATATCTGATGTCCCTGGCGTGAGGATTATCCGGAGGGGTGATATGGCCGTCCTGGAATTGTGCCGGGATCTGACGCCCCGTGCCAGACTGGCGGGGGCGGTCAATGTGCTGCGCCGGGTTGGCGAGGATGCGTTTGCGGGTGACATGCTGGATGGCGAGGGTTTTGTCGCGGGTCTGGCCGCCGCCGGGCATTCGGTGGCCGGGCGACGGATCTGCATCGTCGGGGCGGGTGGGGCGGCCAGTGCGATCGCGGTGGCGCTGGCCGAGCGGGGGCCTGCGCGGCTGATGCTGATCAATCGCTCGCGAGAGCGGCTGCTGGCGCTCCATGAGCGGGATGTCGGCGGGCATGATCTGGTCGTCAATGCGACCTTGCTTGGCCTGCGTGCGGACGATCCGTTGCCTTTCGGCCCGGAACGGGTCGGACCGGGCGTTCTGGCGGTCGAGGTGATCATGACCCCGGAGATGACGCCGATCCTGCATGCGGCCCCTGGGCGGGGGCGGCGATCCATCCGGGACGGGCCATGCTGGATGGCCAGTTGGAGGCGATTTTTCGGTATTTTTCCGCAGACGGGCGGATCGGCCGCTGGCAGGTGTGATCGGTCCGCCCCTTGGGTGGGGCGGACCGGGTGGGGTGTTAGAAACTGCCTGACAGGACGTCGAGCAGTGTCTGGCCCAGCAGGGCGGGGCTGGTGGAGATGTGGATTCCGGCGTCGCGCAGGGCTTCGATCTTGGCGGCCGCCGTCTCGTGCCCGCCGGTGATGACGGCGCCGGCATGGCCCATGCGGCGGCCCGGCGGGGCGGTGGCGCCAGCGATGAAGCCCACGACCGGCTTCTTCGTCCCGCTGTCGCGGATCAGGGTGGCGCCGTCGATTTCCGAGGTGCCGCCGATCTCGCCGATCATGATGATCGAGTCGGTATCGGGGTCGGCGATGAAGCGTTCCAGCACATCGGTGAAATCCATGCCCTTGACCGGGTCGCCGCCGATGCCGACGCAGGTGCTCTGCCCCAGTCCGACCGCGGTGGTCTGGGCCACGGCCTCGTAGGTCAGGGTGCCGGAGCGCGAGACGATGCCGACCTTGCCGGGACGGTGGATCGCGCCGGGCATGATGCCGATCTTGCATTCGCCCGGCGTGATGATGCCGGGGCAGTTGGGGCCGATCAGCAGGCTGTCCGACCGGTGCAGCACCTGCTGCACGCGCACCATGTCCAGCACCGGAATGCCCTCGGTGATGCAGACGATCAGGGGCACGCCGGCGGCGATGGCCTCGAGGATCGCATCGGCCGCGCCGGCGGGCGGCACGTAGATGACGCTGGCATCGACCCGCGTGGCCGCGCACGCCTGGGCGACCGTGTCGAAGACCGGCAGGCCGAGATGGGTTTCGCCGCCACGGCCGGGGGTGACGCCGCCGACCAGTTTGGTGCCGTAGGCCAGGGCCTGTTCGGAGTGGAAGGTGCCCTGGGCGCCGGTGAAGCCCTGGGTGATGACGCGGGTATCGCTATGGACGAGGATGGACATCAGGCGACTCCTTCCGCGCGCACGGCGGCGACGATCTTGCGCGCCGCGTCGCCCAGGTCACTGGCGGGGATGATCTTCAGGCCGGAGTGGGACAGGATTTCCTCGCCGCGTTCGACATTCGTGCCGGCAAGGCGAACCACGAGGGGCACGCGCAGGCCCGTTTCGCGCGAGGCGGCGACGATGGCCTCGGCGATGATGTCGCAGCGCATGATGCCGCCGAAGATGTTCACCAGGATGCCGCGCACCTTCTGGTCGGACAGCACGATGCGGAACGCCGCCGCTACCCGCTCGCGCGAGGCGCCGCCGCCGACATCGAGGAAGTTGGCCGGTTCCTCGCCTTCCATCTTG
>NZ_JBDNXE010000010.1:0-57341 GCF_047721585.1 Gluconacetobacter sp. | reverse complement strand
CCCCGCCTGCACGCCTCCCGAGCCAGCCGCCGCCGACCTGCCGGACAGCCACCCCGGCCATCTGCCCCAGGCCGCCCGCGACTGGCAGGCCTTCTCGGCCGGCTCCGGCCACCCGGACGGCATCATCGGCCAGCCTCTGCACGGGCTGCGCGTGCCCATGCCCGGCCCCGTGGGTGAAACCAATCTATGGTCGCTGGAACCGCGCGGCAGCGTATTGTGCCTGACAGGCTCGGAAGCCGCCGCCCGCCGCGCCACCGGCATGGCGCTGGCTACCGGCAACAGCGTGGTGCTGCTGGCAGGCCCCGCCACAGCCTGGACCGCCGACCTGCCCGCCGCCCTGCGCCCGCACATCCGCACGGTGCCAGACATCGCTTCGCTGATCGCACTGGTCGACCCGGCACCGGCCACCATCCTCGCCGAACCCGACGCCCCCGGCCTGTCCGCGGCTCTGCGGGTTCTCGATGACGGCCCGGTGGTGACCTGCCATATCCTCACGCCGCAGGGCCCGCTACCTGAATGGCTGCTGGAAGAACGGCTGGTCAGCACCAACACCACCGCCGCAGGCGGCAACGCGTCGCTGATGACGCTGGACGCATCCTGACGACATGAATGCCCGCCCCGGGGTCTCCGGGGCGGGAGTCGCGCCCCGCAGGGTATCAGAACTCCGCGCGCACGGTTCCGAAAAACTGGCGCGGAGCACCGATCAGCATCGACTGGTAATCGCCGCTGATGGGGTTGCCCTGCTCACCCACAGTCGCGATGTAGCTCTTGTTCAACAGGTTGTAGACATTGAACTCCAGCGTGATGTGCTGAAGGATGCCATAGCCGCCGAACCGATAGCGCGCACCGAGATTCATGATAAAATTCGACGGCGCCCAGGCATCGTTCATGTAGCTGAGGTAACGGCGCGACATATAGGTCGCATCCAGATTGGCACTGGCATTGCCGTAGCGATAGACGAGCGACGATTTCCACATGAAGGACGGATAGTTCGGAACCTGCTTGCCCTTGATCCGCTGCAGCCCGTTCGAATCCGTGAAATTATTGTCGAAGGTCGAGCGGTTCCAACTGACGCTGTTATACCACGACAACCCCTGCAGAAACCGATTATTGACGAACGGATGCAGTGTCACGCTGGCCTCGACACCATCAGTGGTCACACCACCAACATTGTTGAGGGCGCCGACCAGCTGGATGATCGGTCCGGAACTGACAACCTGCTGCCGGTTCTGGAAATTGACGCGATAGCCGGTCAACAATGCCGACAGATACCGGTCGTCATGACGATAGCCGATTTCATAAACATTCGACTCTTCGGGCTTCAGCTTCATCGATTGCTGAAAGACTGCCGGATCGCCGACCGACCAGGCCGATGCCGAAGCCCCCCCGCTCAATCCGAACTGATTGAATGCACGCATGTTGCGCGCAAAATCGAAAAACAGCTCGTCGTTATGGGTAAAGCGCCAGTTCGCGCTCACCTGGGGCAGGAACGGGCTATATGCCGTCTTGGTTCCCGAAGGCAGCGTGTCGTATCCGGTATAGGACGGATCGTTGCCCGTGATCCCGTCATGGGTGGTGACAAGCATCGACTTGAACCCCGCATTCACATGCAGGTTCGACGTGATGTCGTACGTATCCTGGAAATAGGTCTGGAACGTATTGGTGTTGAACACATACCCATAGGCATGGTCAAAGGAATCACGCGGGTTGAGCCATGTGGTCGGGTCGGGCGGCAATCCCTGCCCCAGCAGAGGGTCCTGATACAGATGCAGGTCGTTTCTGAACTGATTGTTCTCATACCAGATGCCCGCACTCAGGTGATTATGGGCGATGTGGTATTTCGCCGAGGTCAGAAAACCGACACGCTGTACATCCAGCGAATATCCCTGAAGCTGAAGCGGCGCACCGTTCGGTGATGAACCGTAGGGCGACGTAAACGTACTCAGCCCCGGATCGTAATCGCCATAGACCGAAGCCTGAACGCTCAACCGGCTGGTAATATCCGACCTGAAGGTCAGATAGCCGAAATAATCCTTTCGTATCCCCGATGATTCGTAATAGCTGACATCCTTCGGGTCATTGGTCAGATTTTCGCCATGGGTATATGTCCCCTGCGCCGCGAGATAGGCCGCCTTGTAATTCGGATAGTAATTATCGACCCGCGTGCCCAGCGTATGGATATAGTTCAGCGACAGGTCCTGATTGTCCACTTCCTGACGATTGGCCCAGTTGAAATAAGCCGTCAGCGAACTGCGCGTCCCGATCGGCTGGACGAGCTTGAAATTGACCTGCTGATATTTGTTCGCCCCGTAGCCTTTCCATTTGTCGATCGTGGAATCGGCGAACGATGCGGAAAATTTGGTACCGGTCGCATTGAGAACACCGCTGTCCACGCGGGCGAAGGTTCGAAAAGCCGAATTGCTGCCGAATGTCTGCTCGACAAGCCCGCCCGCCTTGTCCGATGGATCGAGCGTATGAAAGCTGATCGCAGCCCCCAGCCCGCTGGTCGACGCCACGTCGACCGACCCCGCACCCTGCGAGATCGAAGCGTCATGCAGGTTTTCGGTCAGGACGGCGCGGGTCGAACTCAATCCGTTATAGGTATTATAGCCCTGTTCGCCGAGCGGTATGCCGTCGAGCGTGAAACCCAGTTGGTTTTCACTGAACCCGCGGGAATAGATCCTGGCCGACCATTCATAAGCCCCCATCGGATCGGCGGAGGTAAAGACGACCCCCGGCAATTGGCCGAGGATCTTAAGCGGACTGGTGCCCGGCACATAATTCGCGATCATCGTGCGCGTCGCCGCCTGAAGCTGGCGGGTGGAACCACGCCCGTTGGCGACGACGTTGAGCGTCTCGGGCACCACCGCAGCCCTTGCGACACGGCCCGCCGGCGTCGCGCTGGCCTTCGCAGCAGAAACCACCGACGGACGTGCGGCCTTGTGCGGGAGGGCTGGCGGGGCCGCATGGGGCGCTATCTGCGACTGGGCCCGGGCCTGGGCAGACGCCATCAAGGCGATGCCCGATGCCGAAAGCATGAGAAACCGGGTTAGACGTGAGGCCTGCGAATGCAAAGAGGTCATGGGGCACCAACCTTCAACGGACAACGCTATCTTCTGTATATTGTCATACCTATAATACTTTAGCGCCGGATATCCTTGCGTCAACGCACCAATCCGATTCCGGAATATAAATTTTTGATCCTGGATCGGAAAAAAATGAAATTACGATTCGTTTTCCGCTCCATACCGTTCTTCAAGGGCATCCGTCGTCAGCAGCGAACGTTCCAGCGCCTGCATCGCAGGAAACCCCATCAGCGACCAGATCTCGTCTATCCCGACCAGCAGATCCGGCCGTTCGACCGTCTCGCCCGTTTCGATAGACGCTTTCATGGCGGCAAGCGCCGAGCGCATACCCATGATCGCCGCCGCGGGCAACATGCGCGGCAGGCTGATCCGGCGCACCCCCAGTTCCTTCAGTCGTCGCGGCGAAATCAGCGGCGTCGTGGGCCGCGCACGGATACCGAAACCCATGTTGATCGATACCGGCACCCCGGCCGCCTCGACAATGCGCGCAATCACCTCCTCAGAGCCTACGGCATCGGGAAAGATCATGTCCGCACCAGCCGCGACATAGGCCCGCACCCGCTCAAGCGTGGCTTCCAGCCCTTCGACGGCCAGCGCATCGGTACGGGCGATAACGACGAAATCGTCATCGCGACGAGCCATGCACGCAGCCTCGATCTTCTTGACCATCTCCGCCCGGCCGACCAGCGCCTTGCCCGGCATGTGGCCGCACCGCTTCGGGCTCGCCTGGTCCTCGATATTCATGCCCGCCAGGCCGGCCTCCTCGAACATGCGGGTCGTGTGCCAGACATTCATCGGATTGCCATAGCCATTATCCGCGTCGGCCGTCACGGGAATCGACACGGCACGCGCGATGGTGCGGCATTGCGCGACGTTTTCCGCCAACCCCATCAGGCCGACGTCCTCGATGCCCAGCACAGCATTCGCGATCGCCGCGCCACTGGTCGCGGCGCAGGAAAACCCCGCCGCCTCAGCCAGCCGCACGCTGTAACCATCATAGACCCCGGGCGCGACAAGGAACGCACCGGACGAGATCAACTCCCGCAGGCGCGCGGCGGCAGAGGGAAGAGCCGTGGAACGGGTCATCGGAGTCCTTCATGTCAAATGTCCGTAGCCGGAATAAGTCAGCACCCCGCCAAACTGTCAACACTTATACCAAATGAATGACTTGATTCAGGATGATATCTTAAAATAGTGTCGACACATGCAGCGCTCATATTGGACCGACACCCCACCCAGCCAGGTCGACCTGGCGGTCATCACCGCCCGGCTCGGCACGACGCCCAATGCGCTTCCATTCTGTGCCCGCATCCTGCTGGAAAATGTCGCCCGCCAGGCCCTGCGGGTCGAAGGCGACCACCTGTCGGACACGACCCTGGCCGATCTCCAGGCGATCGTCCGCCGCACCCCCGCCGATCGCGGCCGCGGCGTGGCGCTCGCCGTCTCCCGCGTGATCCTTCCCGATTCCAGCGGCGTGCCGGTCCTGCAGAATCTGGCCGGCATGCGCGACATCGCGGCTGCGCGTGGCGGCGACGCACGGGCGGTCTCGCCATGCGTCCCGCTCGATCTGATCGTCGATCATTCCCTGCAGGTCGATGTCAGCGGTACACCCGATGCGCTGATCCGTAACCTTGCCCGCGAATACGAGCGCAATACCGAACGCTACGCCTTTCTCAAATGGGCGCAGCAGGCCATGCCGGGGCTGACGCTTCACCCGCCGGGCAGCGGCATCATTCATCAGATCAATCTGGAACGCCTTGCCCGGATCATGGTGGCCTCCCCCACGCCACGCGGTACGATCGTCCATCCGGAGTTCGTCCTGGGCGGCGATTCCCATACCCCGATGGTCAACGCACTGGGTGTACTGGGCTGGGGCGTAGGCGGACTGGATATCGAAGCCGCCCTGCTCGGCCAGCCCTATGTCGTGCCGGTCCCCGAAATCGTGGGCGCGTTGCTCGACGGCATCCCGCCCCCCGGCGTGATGACGACCGACCTCGCATTCCTGGTGACCGAGACGCTGCGCCGCGCCAACGTCACCGGCGCCTTCGTCGAGTTCTTCGGCCCCGCCATACGCCACCTGCGGCTGGAAGAACGCGCCACCCTCGCCAACATGGCACCCGAATACGGCGCAACCTGCGGCTTCTTCGCCGTCGACGAGGAAACCTGCCGCTACATGGCCGCAACACGCGGCGCAGCAACGGATCTGGAAACATGGACCCGGCGCGGCGGCCTCTTCCGGCCTCTGGCTCTCCCCCCTCCCGATCCCATCTATGATCGGGTCATCCGGATCGACCTGTCGACACTGGGCCTGTCCGTCGCAGGTCCACGCCGGCCGGAACAGCGCCTGCCCCTCGCAGACGCCGCACGCTCCTTCCGCACGCTGCAGAACGAGGAAGACGGCACCCTTCGCCAGGCGGACGGCATCGCCGACGGCGCAGTCGCCATCGCGGCCATCGCCTCCTGCACCAATACCGCCAATCCCTCTGTCATGCTGGCAGCCGGTCTGGTCGCCGCCAAAGCCGTCGCACGCGGCATGCGCGTGCCCCCGTGGGTCAAGACGTCCATGACCCCCGGTTCGCCCTCGGTGAAAACACTGCTGGAACGCACCGGCCTGCTCGCTTCGCTGGAGGCACTGGGTTTCGCGATTGCCGGCTACGGCTGCACCACCTGCGGTGGCAAATCGGGGCCATTGCTGCCAGTGATGGAACAGGCGATCGAACGGCATGGCGTACGGGCCGTCGCCGTGCTGTCGGGCAACCGGAATTTCGAGGGCCGCATCCACCGCCTGCTGCCGGCAAACTACCTCGCCTCGCCTCCCCTGGTGGTCCTCTTCGCCCTGGCGGGACGCGTGAATCTCGATCTGGAATCGGACCCTGTCGGCCACGATTCCACCGGCGCGCCTATCCATCTGCGCGACCTCTGGCCCACGTCAGAGGAATTGTCCGCGGCCCTCGGCGACAATGCGGGCCGAGGCGGCCCTGGTGAAGCGCCCGAGGAAAGCCGACGCCTCTGGCGCACCCTCGCGGCACCGGGCGGCGATACCTATCCCTGGCGGCCGGACTCCGCCTATCTCTGCCGCCCCCGCCTCGGCGCCCAGAATGGCGCAGACTGGTCGCTGGACGATATCGACGGCGCAAGGGTGCTGGCGGCATTCGGCGATTCCCTGACAACCGACCACATCTCGCCCAGTGGCGAAATTCCGCCAGACAGTCCGGCCGGACGCTACCTCTCCGGCCTGGGCATCGCACGTCCAGCGTTCAACACCTACGTCGCCCGCCGCGGCAACCCGGAGGTGATGACACGCGCGACCTTCGCCAATATCCGTATCCGCAATGCGCTGGCCGGCGACGGCAGGGGGTGGGAAACACCCGGCCCCGACGGCACGCGCCAGACCATCCATGACGCTGCCATGGCATGGCGCGCCCGCGACGTGCCCCTGATCGTGCTGGGCGGCCATCGTTACGGCACCGGCAGCAGCCGCGACTGGGCGGCCCGCGGCACGGCCATGCTGGGCGTACGAATCGTGATCGCCCGCGATTTCGAGCGGATTCACCGCGCCAACCTGGTCGGGATGGGCGTCCTTCCCCTGCTGTTCGCGGACGGCGAAAGCTGGCCGGAACTCGGGCTGAGCGGCCGCGAGACCTTCTCCTTTCACGGGTTGCGGGCCGGCATCGCCGATGGCGCCCCAATCACCGTCGAAGCCGCGGGAGACACCGGCATCCGCCGTTTCGTCACCCATGCGGCATTGCTGACGAACAGCGAACGCGCCCTCCTGCGGCAGGGCGGCATACACGAGGCCCTGCTGGCGGCGGTTGCCCCGGACCTGCGGCCGCAACACGGAGCAGATGACCATGAAGGCTGACCTCTTGCTCAAGGACGGGCTGATCGTCTGGCCCGACCTCGGAACGGGCCGGGGCTCCGTCGCGGTCCGCGACGGAAAGATCGCCGCCATCCTCGCCCAGGGCGAAGACCTTCCCGCCCACCGGGTGATTCCCTGCCACGGCGCCTGGATCATGCCGGGACTGATCGACCCGCACACCCATTTCGGCTTTGGAGCAGGCGACGACGATTTCCGCACGGAATCCCGCTCGGCGGCGCTGGGTGGCGTCACGTCCTATCTCAGTTTCCACCGCTCAGCCGACCTCGCGGATTCCACCCCCCGCTGGATCGCTGCCGGCGAACGGCTTTCCTGTCTCGATTTCGGCTGCCATTTCGGCCTGACCAGCCTGCGCCACGTCGCCCAGTTGCCCGAGGTCATGGAGCGTTTCGGCGTCAATTCAGCGAAACTCTACCTGATGTACAAAGGCGCTTCCGGCGCCGCGAAAGGCTTTACCGAAATCGACGACGGACTGCTGTTCGCGGCAATGCGCCAACTGGCATCCCTGCCCGGCTCGGTGCTGGGTGTGCATTGCGAGAATGTCGAGGTCATTCCCGGCCTGCGCACCCCGCTGCGCGAAGCCGGCCGCGACGATCTGGCGGCCTGGGACGAACAGAGCCCCGATTTCCTCGAAGCCGAGAACGTGTTCCGCGTCGGCTATTTCAGCGAAAAGACACGCTGCCGGGTCAACATCGTACACCTGTCGGCCGGCGAGGGGCTCGATATCGTCCAGATGCTGCGCGGTCGCAGGCATCCCGCCCCGATCGAGGTCGAGACCTGCGCCCACTACCTGTCCCTGTCGACCGACAGCACCGCCGGCCTGCTGGGCAAGGTCAATCCCCCGCTGCGCGGCCGGCGCGATGTCGACGCCTTGTGGAACGGCATTGCAAAAAGGCAGATTCTCACCGTCGGTTCCGATCACGTCCCACGCAAGCGCGCGACCAAAGGCCCCGACATATGGCAGGCATCGGCGGGCTTTCCCGGCATCGCGACCCTGCTGCCGGTGCTGATCACCGAAGGATGGCACCGGCGCGGCATCCCGCCCGAACGCCTGGCGGCCGTCACATCGGCAAACGTCGCGGCCCTGTATCGCATTCCCGGCAAAGGCTCCATGCGGGTCGGCGACGACGCCGACCTGGTGGTCGTCGATCCCGATTGCGAAAGGGTGGTGCAGGCGGCGACGCTGGAATCGCATTCCGACTATTCGCCGTACGAGGGGATGACATTGCGTGGCTGGCCGTCCCTGACAGTTGCCGGAGGCCGCGTCATGATGGAAAACGGCACCCTGACGGACGAAGCGGAGACACGTCGCGGCCGCTATCTCCACCGTACGTCCGGCGCGGGGTGACAACAGGATCAAGGAGAATGCCATGGACGGTCAGGAGGAAGACGACAGCGCCCGCTCGCTGGGCGAAGCGCTGTTTCGTGACATCCTGGCCCTGATCCATTCGGGCGGGATCGCCCCCGGCGCCACGCTGGGCGAAGCGACCCTGGCCCGTCAGTTCGGCGTCAGCCGCGGCCCGGTGCGCGAGGCGATACGCCGCCTGCAGGGCATCGGCCTGGTCACCCGCGAGCCTTTCGCCCGCGCACGCGTGGCGTTGCTGGACAGGGCAGCGGTAGACGACCTGTTCGATATGCGCGTCGCACTGGAAGGCCGCGCCTGCGCCCTGGCCGCCACCCGCATGGACGAGTCCGCAATCACCAGCCTGCTGGCCGCGCTCGAACAGGCGCGCCGCCGCGACCTGGGCGATCCCGACATCCCCCCCGACGATTTCGACTTTCACCTCCAGTTGATCGAGCATGCGCGCAGCCCGCGCATCTCGGCGGTCCTGGGCGGCGATCTCTATCCGCTGCTCCGGCTCTATCGCCGCTGGTCCGGCGCCCGGCCGGAACGCAAGAGCGTCGCATACCAGGAGCATTGGCAGATCCTGCGCGCCATCCGCTCGCGCGACGCCGACCTGGCCCGCTCGCTGATGGAGCAGCATATCGAAAAGGCGCGCGCCAACCTCATGACCGCGCTGGACGCATCGCCCACCATCCGACCAGCGCCAGCAGCACACTCGCCAGCGGTACCAACCGCTCCGATCCTTCCTGCAGACCAAGCGTAACCCCGATCACCGCCAGGGTCGCGACCGTGCCGATCGCCGCGCAGAAACGCATCTCGCCGCCTCCCCCCGGTCGCCGCCCCATCACGAATCCGCCGATGCAGGTCGCACACCAGGCGATCAGCAGGTTCAGACTGGCGAATGTGCCGATCCAGATGAACCACCCCATATAGGATTCCTGTCCCGGTACCGGCCCCGTCACAATGCGGATCACGGCCACCAGCGCCGCCGTTCCACCCAGCAGGGCCAGATTGGGCATCACCGGCACCCCGCGCCCGTTGCTGGTGCGGGCAAAGGCGGCCGGCAGCACCCCGTCGCGCGCCAGGCACAGCAAGCCGCGCGCGATGGCGATGCTGCCGGCTGTAATCATCGCCAGTACGTCGGCAAGGGTCATCGTCATCAGAATGCCCTCGATCGCCGGCCCGCCGTATCGCGGGTCCGCCGCCAGGGCCAGCAGCGGCATCTCCTGTCCGCCCAGGCGCCCCGCGTCGGCACCGAATCCGGCCAGGGCCGCAAAGGCCGTCAGCAGGTAGAAGGCCGCATTGACCCAGATCGTCAGGATCATGGCGCGCGGAATGGCCCGCGTCGGGTTGCGACATTCCTCGGCCAGACTCGCCGCCCCCTCGAAACCGCCATACATGAAAAAGGCGAAGCTCAACCCCATCATGACACCGGCCAGCCCGTGCCCCTGCGCCGACGGCAGCAGCCCCGCCTGCGCCACCGCCGGAAGATGCGGCGACTGCACCAGAACCCAGGCGGAGAACAGCCCGACGGCACCGATCGACACGACGCTGATGGCAAGCTGCAGATGCACCGCCATCGTGATGCCGCGGGAAACCGACAGCGCCACCAGTGCCAGCCCACCCAGCGCCCCCAGCCACCATGGCAGCACATGGCCGGTCAGATGGTCGGCCATCGTGGCCGCCAGCCCCCCGAACGTCAGCGTACCGTTGACGAAGGCCGCAATCGCACAGGCATAGAACAGCAGCCCGAACACGGTGCCCGCCCGACGCCCGAGAGAAAGCTTGAGGTAATCGTACAACGATCCCGGCGTGCGGACCTGCCGCGCGAACCCCGCAAAGACACGGGCAACGGCCATCAGCAGAAACGCGGCGATCAGAATGCACAGCGGCACCGCCCCGCCCGCGCCGAAGCCCGAAGCCCCCACCGTCACCAGCGGCACGAAGACGATCGCCGAATAGATCGGCCCGACGCCCGAGGCAGCCTGGGCCACCACGTCGGCCAGGCCGAGTTCGCCGCGCAGGCGGCCGGAAGGCGCGGCGGTCATTCCGTTCCCGCCGCGGGCGGGGCCAGGTCGCGCACGCTCAGATGCAGGGCATGCTCGCCCTGCCGCAGGCTTTCCGCCGAATAGGAAAGGAAATATTCGTACCGATCCGGGCGGTACACCACCATCAGCCGCTCCACGACACGCCCGGCGGCATCCCGCGCGATTCGCAGCATGGACAGCAGCGGCGTGCCGATATCCACCCCCAGCGCCTCGGCCGCCGTTTCATCGGCCGCGCAGGCGTTGAGGTGCTCGTCGAAATCGTGCAGTTCCACGCCCGCGGCTTCCAGCGCGGCGGAAACCGGCAGCGTCCCCAATTGCCGGCGCGGCAGGAACCGGGCGAACTCCGCGGGCAGCAGACAGACGGAATGCGATATCGCGGAGCGCGTGTCCGAGCGCACGCGCTCGATCCGCAGCAACGGCGCATCGACCGGCACGCCCAGTTGTTCAGCCATGACCGGCGACGCATCGACGGTTTCATAACCGACGATCCGCACCTGGGTCTTGAAGGCCAGCGACACCTGATTGCGCCGTACGGCAGTCGACTGCATGGCCGCCCGGATAGGGGCCGCCAGCGGAAAGGTCCCGCGCCCACGCAGGCGGCGGATCAGCCCCTCGCTTTCCAGCCGCTTCATCGCCGTGCGCAGCGTAATGCGCGACACGCCGAAGACCTCGGACAGTTCCGCCTCCGTCGGCATGGGCTCATCCGGCTGGAAACTGCCCTCCATGAGCTTGCGATACAGCACGACGTAGACACGATGATGCAGGGGAATCAGCGATTGTTGCGACAGGGGCTCGATATCGCGCAGGGCGGTCTGGATGGTCGGTTTCTTGGCAGCCATGAAAATTCTGGGAACTCGCGTCGGTTTGCCCCGCAATGAAGCACGGAACGACACGCGTGATCCATCCATCCTCCACGCCCACCGCCCCTCCGGGGGCAGGATGGCGGCCGCGGTCACGCCACCTCCGGCAGAACGGCCTCCAGCACCGGCGCGGACACGCGCACGCCGGCCGCCCGGCGCAGCCACCACGCGCAGGCGATGTTCGACGACAGGACCGGCACGCTCCCCGCCTGCCGCGCCGCCAGAATCGCCGGCAACGTCAGCAGGCCGGTCCCGCTGATGACGACCGCCTGCGCCTCGTCCGAAATGCCATCCAGCCCGCGCTGAACGTCCGCCGTACCCATCTCGTAGGCACGGAACGTTTCCGACAGGCTCACCACCTGCACCACGTCATGGCCGGCCGCCTCCCAATAGGCCACGGCCTGCGCCGTCAATGCCTTCTGGTAAGGCGAGACCAGGGCCAGCCGCCGCACGCCCAGCGCCCCCAGCAGGCAACCGATGGCGTGACTGGCCGTCGCCACCTTCATCGCCTCCGTCCCCAGACGCTCCGACAATGCCCGGTCCCCGTCCGGCAGCAGGCGATAGCTCGGCCCGGTCAGCCCCACCACCGCCGCATTCAGCGACAGCCCCGCCATCTGTCCCAGGGTCGGGCCATACAAGTCGATATAGCGCGCGTTACGCTCGTCCAGCGTGGTATCCGGCATCACCGGAAAGCGCGCGGCGTACAGCTTGCCGGCCGGCAGCAGAAGGCGCGCCAGTTCGGGCTCGACCGTCGGATTGGACGGCGGCACGAGAACACCCAGCCGCGGCATCCCCTCCAGATCGGTCAGCCCCGCGCGCTGCGCGGCAGCCAGTGTCTCAGATCGCATCGATATCCTCCCGGTCGATCATGTCGAGCATCGAGGTCTCGACGAGGAATGCCCGCGCCTCCCGCGGGTCGGCCGCGATCGCGCGCACGCGCTCGGCCCAGTGCGACAGGTCCCCCACGCTGCGGTCGGTCCGTTCCGCCAGCAGCGTGCTGCCTACCCTGTGCCGCCGTTCGGCTGCCGCCAGAACCGGCGCCACGTCGCCGCTCTCCAGCGCACGCAGGACCGCATTGGCAATCACGCACCCGTCATGCATGCCGCAATTCATGTTCATCCCGCCGCGGGTATTCGTCACATGGGCCGCATCCCCGATCAGGACGGCACGACCCACCGCATAGCGCGAGGCAATGCGCCGCGATGCGCGATACAGGTCCCAGCCATCGACCGGCGGCGCCGCGATGGCCGCCGGCAGCACATCGCGCAGCACGGCTTCGACCCAGGCCCGATCACGCCGCGTCTCATCCAGCGCCGCGTCCGACGGACGCAGGATGACGCGCCAGCAATCATGCATTTCAAGCAGGCTGATCGAACGATTGCCGTCGAACAGATAGGTCACGCCGTCCAGACCAGGAATGAAATCGGCCATCGGCGCACGGGTGATCACACGCAGCACTTCGCCGGGATAGACCTTGCCATCGAAACCGATGCCCATCTGCTCGCGCAGGGCGCTGCCCGCCCCGTTGGCCACCAGCACGAAATCCGCCTCCAGCGCCTGCTCGCGGCCATCATGCCAGAACCGCACGCAAGCGGCGCCATCCGCGCTCTCGACCGACAGCACGTCGGCACCGAACAGCAGGCGCACATGGGGCAGCCTCTCCAGCGCATCCAGCGCCGCCCGCGCGATTTCAGCCTGTTCGACATGCACGCGATACGGATGCTCGGTCAGGTCGGCAAGCATCTCGAACGGAAAGCGCGCGAACGGCCCCGCGACCGTACGGTACTGGGCGGCCCGCACCACGCGCGTCCGCCCGCGCACCGGTTCGAGCAACCCCAGCCGGTCAAGGATATCAAGGGTCGGCGGATGGAATGTCGACGCCTTGGACGCGACATTGATCGTCTCCCGCTTTTCGAGAACGCAGACCGAAACGCCCGCGCGGGCCAGACGCAGCGCCGTGACGAGACCCACCGGTCCCGCGCCGCAGATGATGACCTTACCGTTCATCGAGCGGTGTTTCCTGTCATGGCGTCTCTTTTCATGCTCCATGGGTGCCGCAACCGAAACGATGTCGCTTGCGGTTCATGACTTAATGTCATACACATAATACATATGAAGTCAAACACCCCGAACGGAGCAGGAAAAACCAGCATGAGCGCGCTGCTTGTCGATGTCACTCCGACCGATTCCCGTCTGGCGCCCACCCCTCGCGCCGAGGATGGGTGCTTCGTCTACCGCCAGTATATCGACGGCGCGTTCGTCGATTCCGACGGCGAGGGCTGGATCGATTCCGACAATCCGGTCACGGGCACCGTCTGGGCACGCGTGCCCGACGGCACCGCATCGGATGTCGACCGCGCGGTCCGCGCGGCCACGGCCGCCTTCACCACCGGCCCCTGGGCCACCATGCGGCCGACCGCGCGCGGCGCCCTGCTGCGCCGGCTGGGCGACCTGATCGAACAGAACGCCGACTGGCTGGCCAGGGTCGAACTCCAGGACAACGGCAAGCTGATTGCCGAACTCTCCATGCAGATGCGCTACATGGCGCAATATTACTATTATTACGGCGGACTGGCGGACAAGGTCGGCGGCTCCGTGATTCCATCAGACAAGCCCGGCATCTTCAATTTCACGACATACGCACCCTGCGGCGTGGTCGCCTGCATCATGCCATGGAATTCGCCCCTGCCGCTGACCAGCCTCAAGCTGGCGCCGGCCCTGGCGGCGGGCGCGACGGTGGTCCTCAAGCCGTCCGAATTCACGTCGGCCTCGCTGCTGGAATTCGTCAAGCTTGTGGAACTGGCGGGCTTTCCGCCGGGCGTGGTCAATGTGGTCACCGGTCGCGGCGCCGTGACGGGCGACGCCCTGGTCTGCCATCCCGGCATCCAGCGCATCGCCGTCACCGGCGGTCCGGAAGCCGGCCGCATCATCGCCGAGAAGGCGGCACGGCACATGAAGCGCGTGACGCTCGAACTGGGCGGCAAATCTCCCAATATCGTCTTCGCCGACGCGGATATGGACCAGGCGGTCAAGGGGGCGGTTGCGGGCATTTTCGCCGCCTCCGGCCAGACCTGCGTGGCAGGCTCGCGCCTGCTGCTGCAGGACAGTATCCACGATGCGTTTCTGGCACGCCTGGTCGATTTCATCCGCGATGTCCGTTTCGGCTCCCCCGCCGACCCGGCGACCCAGATCGCGCCCATCTCCACCCGGCCGCAGTTCGAGAAAATCCGTTCCTATGTCGCCATCGCGCAGCAGGACGGCGCGCGCCTGGTCGCCGGCGGCAAACCCCGCGCGGTTCCCGACTTCCCCAACGGACTGTTCTTCGAACCCACGATCTTTGCCGACGTAACCAACGACATGCGCATCGCGCGTGAGGAAGTCTTCGGCCCCGTCCTCAGCGTTCTGCGCTTTCGCGACGAGGAAGATGCAATTCGAATCGCGAACGATACCGAATTCGGCCTGGCGGCCGGTGTGTGGACCGAATCCCTGCGACGCGGCCTCCTGATGTCCGAACGATTGCGGGCGGGAACGGTGTGGGTGAACAATTACCGTTCCACCAGCACCACCTCGCCCTTCGGCGGCTTCGGCATGAGCGGCGTCGGACGCGAGGGCGGCATCGCAGGCATGATGGAATATCTCGAAACCAAGAGCGTGTGGATCTCCACCACCGCCGAAATCCCCAATCCTTTCGTGCGGCGCTGACGCGGCACGCATCGCAACGATCACGGAGTACCCGCCATGGATGAAAGACCACGCCTCTGGGACCGGTTCCTGACGGAACGGGACCGCCAGGTCTATGCCGCCTCGGGTTACGGCAAACGCGGGGGCTTCGGTTCCCGCCCAGCCCTGTTCATCATCGACGTGCAGTATAATTTCTGCGGCGATGGGCCGGAGGACATCCTGGACGGACTCAGGACCTATCGCACCCATTGCGGGCCGGAAGCGTGGGCGGCGGTGGCGCACATCGAACGCCTCCTGCTGCTGGCGCGCGAGAAGAACCTGCCGATCTTCTATACCGAAAGCGCGCGCCGCGCCGACCTGCGCGATTCCGGGGTCCAGGTCGGCAAGAATCATCGCGGGCACGAAAAAACGGTCATCGAGGGCACCCATGCCACGCGCGTCGTCGCCCCGCTGGCTCCCCGCCCCCAGGATTATCTGATCGGCAAGCGCAAGCCGTCCTGCTTCTTCGGCACGCTGTTCATGAGCCAGCTCAATTTCCTCGACGTCGATACGCTGATCCTGACCGGCTGCACGACATCGGGATGCCTGCGCGCCACGGCTGTCGATGCCTATTCCTACAATTTCAAGACCATCATCCCCGAAGAAACCGCCTTCGACCGGTTCGAGGCCAGCCACGCGATCAACCTGTTCGACCTCAACTGCAAATATGCCGACGTCATCCCCACCGATGACGTCGCCGCTTACCTCAGCGCCTGCCCCGCGCGGGCGGAGACCCCCTGATGCCCGCCCCCGACTACACCCGTTCGCGCGCCTATCGCGCGGCCGCATGCACGCACCTGCCCTTCGGCGTCTCCTCGACCCCGCGCGGACGGCAGACCCCGGTACCGGTCGTCATCGAGGACGCACAGGGCGTTCACCTGACCGACCTGGACGGCAACCGTTATATCGACTTCACCCTCGGCTACGGCCCGCTCCTGCTGGGTCATACCCCCGATTGCGTGCTGGCGGCGGTCTCGCGGGAAATGGCCCGTGGTCTGCGCACGGCCACCGTCCATCGGGGCGAGGCCGCGCTGGCGGACCTGCTGGCGGACTGCGTGCCCACGGCCGAACAGACGGCCTTCGTCACGACGGGCACCGAGGCCGTACAACTCGCCCTGCGCATCGCCCGTGCCGCCACCGGTCGGCTCAAGATCGCGAAATTCCGCGCCAACTATCACGGCTGGATCGACAACCTGCACATCGCCGGCGCACCGGACAATGACGGCCCCAGCACCATCGGCCAGGACCCGGCGGCCTCGGCGGACGTGGTGCTGTTCGATTGGGGCGACGCCGCACAGATGGCGTCGCTCGACAGCAGTTTCGCCGCCGTGATCCTGGAACCGGCGGCCATCAATCCCGGCTGCTTCGCCCCGCCGCCGGGCTTTCTCGAAGCCGTGCGGATCGCCACGCGCGAACACGGCATCGTCCTGATCTTCGACGAGGTGATCACCGGTTTCCGCCTCGGACTCGGCGGCGCGCAGCAACGCTACGGCGTCCTGCCGGACCTGACGGTGCTGGGCAAGGTGCTGGGCGGCGGACTGCCGATCGGCGCGGTGGCGGGACGGCGCGACATCATGCACGACGTCGCAAGCGGGCGCCTGCTGCATCGCGGCACCTTCAACGGCAATCCGCTGTCCCTGGCCGCGGGCTTCGCGGCCGTGTCCCACCTTCGCATCCACGCCGAAACACTCTATCCGCGGCTGGATGCCATGGCCGCCGATCTGTGCGCCCACGTCAACACGCAGGCCGCACGGACGGGCATCCCAGCCTGCGCCCAGGCTGTCGGCTCCGCCGTGCAACTCTTTGTCGGAACGAAGGGGCTGACCTGTATCGGCGACCTGACCCAGGTGGACCGGGCGGCAACCGGCCGCCTGACCGACGCCCTGCTCCAACGCGGCATCTACACCCTGCCGCGCGGCCTGATGTATCTGGGCACGCCGCACGACGACGCCGACATGGCCACGACCCGACAAGCCCTGTCGGAAGCCCTGGAAACCCTGCGGACCCCGCCCACCCGGCAGGGTCCGTGACCCGTCGTCAGTAGGTCGCCGAAACGGCGAACAGGAACGCCCGGCCGGTCGCGGGCGTGATCCGGTCGCTGAACAGATTGGAATAGTTCAGGCGATTGGCCAGATTGTAGCCATTCATCTGCACCTTCCAATGTTTCAGGAAGCTGTGCGAGATCATGGCATCCCATTCCACGGTCGATGGCGCGCGCGCCGTATTGGCGGCATCCAGCCACACGCCCTGCCGCCAGGTCAGGCCACCGCCGAAGGTCACGTTCCACGGCGTGTTCGCTCCGGCGGTATAGGTGGTCCAGAAGGTCGCCGAGTTCTTCGGCGCATACTGGATACGCTTGCCCACATCCGCCGGCGTCAGCGACCCCACGGTCGTCGCGTCGTAATAGGCATAGGTCGCGATCACGTTCCAGTTCTTCAGGATCTCGCCGGACGCACTGAGTTCGAATCCCTGGTTCCGCTGCCGGTCGCTCGACGCGCTCACATTCCCCGTCGAAGGGTCCGTCAGCAGCGAATTGCCCTTTTCCAGACGGAACGCCGAAACGGTAAAGCCCATCCGCCCGCGAAAGGCGTTATATTTCGCACCGACTTCATACAGGCTGCTGGTCTCGGGCTTGAACCCCTCGGTCGAGGCCTTCAGCGGCTCCGAACTGTTGGTCACATACAGCCCCAGCGGCGTCGTCGATTTCGCCCAGTTGAAATAGAGCATCGTATTGTCGTCGGGCGTATACATCAGGTTGACGGTCGGGTTGTAGGTGTCCTGATTCTGCCCATAGGCGACACCGTTGCCCGCCGGCCCCTCATTGGCCGCATAATGGCTGTCCCAATGGTCCCAGCGGAACCCGGCCCGTGCCGAGAATTTCGGCGTGAACCAGATCTGGTCGGAGAAGAACGCCCCCACATCGGTCGCGGAACCGGTCTTGTACAGCGCCCGTCCCACTCCGCCGATATTCACCAGGTCATAGCTGTACTGGCCCTGCCCGCCCAGCAGAAGATCCGGCACATTGTTCGTCGGATTGACCATGCTGGTCAGGTCCTTCCGCGTGCCGTTCTGCCCGTTATAGTTGAAGGCATAATTGATGCGCCGGTCATAGATATGCGCCACGTCCCACCCGGCGATGATCTGGTGCCGCAGGACGCCGGTATTGAATTTCGCGATGGTGGAAAAGACGTTCTGCACCGACCAGTCATTCTGCTGATAGGGCTCCGGCCCGCCCAGATGGCCGCGACGGTTCACCATCGCCGCCGACGGATCGGTAAAATACGCCGCGTTGCAGGTCGCATCGCACCCCGGCTGCGACGCCGAATAATAGCGTTCGTACATCCCCCCGCGCAGATCGTCATAAAACGAGATATGGCTGTTCATCTCATGCTTCAGATGCGCCGACAGCATGTCCACGTTCGTGGCATCCTGATCGTACTGCGTGCCATACCAGTTGTTCCGGTTCAGGCCGAACGCGGTCGCGGGCCGCGACACACTCGTCCCCGGCTTCTTCAGCAGCGGCACGCCGTAATCGGGAATCCGGTTGTCGGTCTGATGGAAATATTCCAACGTCAGCGTCGTCGGCCGGCCCAGTCCGAACGCGACCGACGGCGCGATGCCCCAGCGATGCGAATAGACGCTGGCGCGCCCCACCTCGTCGTTCTCGTTGCCCATGGCGGCAATCCGCACGGCGGTGGATGCGCCGACCTGCTGGTTCACATCCAGCGTGCCCCGATAATAATCGGCCGACCCGCCGCTGAACTGCCCGCCATAGCTGTTCCCCAGATGCGGCATCTTGGTCACCATGTTGATGGCGCCGCCCGTGGTCCCGTTGCCGAACACTTCCGACGACGGCCCCTTGATGACGGTCACATGGTCATAATCGAAACTGTCGCGGCTATAGACGCCGAAATCCCGCAACCCGTCTTCATAGATATCGTTCTGCGCCTGAAAGCCGCGGATCAGGAACTGGTCCCCGCTCATCCCGCCTTCCCCCTCGCCGACCGAGGCGGTAATGCCGGGCACGTTGCGCAGCGCCTCGTCCAGCGACTTCACGTTCTGCTGTTCCATCAGCAGTTTGGGCACGACGTTGACGGTCTGGGCCGTGTGCATCACATCCTGCGGCATGCGGCTCAGGCCGATATCCTCATGCAGGATGTTCATACGGCTGCCGACGACCGTCACATGCTCTTCCGCCGTGGCGCTCCGCCCCACCTGATCGAGCGGCTGGCCGTTCAGCGGCCGTGCCGGCACCACCCCGTCGGCACGCGGCGGCGCAGCCTCGGTCGCCTGATGGCCCTCCACCGGCGTCTTCTCTGCGGCATGAGGGTTACCGGCATGCGCCTTGCGACCGGCATGGCGATGATGCTTCGCATTCGCCGCCGTCTCGCCATCGGTACCGGCTTCGGCCGAACCGACATGCAATCCGGAGCAGAGAAGCGCAAATCCCGCCATCAGCGGCGCAGGATGAACACGGCGGCGGATCAGTGGACTGGACATTTCTCTCATTCTCGCAACCACGGTTAGGTGGTGCCTTAAAAACACAAATGAGAATCACTCACAATTGCATAGGTGCCATAAAAATCATAGACTTAGGTATAGGTTTCCACTTTCTTCCAGAAATGTTATGATACATCGTGACATTCCGTTTCACGTAGAAAACCGCATGGATACGCCCCCCGGCACCAGACGCCGGCTGACCGGAAAGGCGTTTGAAAACGAGAGCGGCCGAGCCGAAGGACTCTCCTGAGCCATGGGGCGCTGGTACTGGCTCATCGCAGCCATCATGTCGGTCGTCATCTTCGCGATTACCCTGTCTCCCTCCCATAATGCGTTCGGCGTCCTGTATGTGCTGGTCGTCGTCCTGGTCGCCGACCGCTGCACGCCGCGCAGGCTGCACATCGTGGGCGGCGTGTGCGTCGCGCTGGAATGCACATCCTTCGCGATCCGCCATTACGGCGCCCCCTTCGACGGCCAGTATGCCCGCCTGGCACTGAGCCTCATCGCCACCATCGTCGTCACGATTCTGGCCGCCCGCAACCGGCAGGCCAGGGACGCGCTGGCCGAACAGGCCCGCCTGCTGGCCCATGCCGACCGCATCGCCACGCTGGGGCACCTGACGGCCTCGATCGCACACGAGGTCAACCAGCCCCTGTCGGCCATCGCCACCTTCGCGCAATCGGGCGGCCGATGGCTTCGCCGCGACCGGCCCGACCTCCCCGAGGCCCTCGCCTGCTTCGACCAGATCAAGGCCAGCAGCCGCCGCGCCGCCGCCATCATCAGCCGCGTCCGCGATCTCACGCGCAAGGCCCCGCTCGCCCATGCCCGGCTGGACCTTCCCGCCCTGATCGAAGACACGCTCCTGCTGCTGCGCTCCGAACTGGCCACACGCGGCATCGACGTGCGCCGCCATGCCGCACCGAATCTTCCGGCCATCATCGGCGACCGGATCGCCATCCAGCAGATCGTCATGAACGTGATGCTGAACGCCATCCAGGCGCTTGAGACGACGACCGATCACCGGAGGCTCATCACCTTGACCCTGGCCGAAGACGAGGCGAAGCACCGGACGATCCGCCTGCAAATTCAGGATTCAGGGCCGGGATTCCTGCATCTCGATCCCGATCACCTCTTCGCGCCCTTCATCACCACCAGGGCATCGGGCATGGGCATGGGGCTGGCGATCTGCCGCACCATCGCCCTTTCCCATGGCGGCACGATCGAGGCCCGAAACGCCACCCCACGCGGCGCCGTCGTCACGGTACGGCTGCCGGTGCTGGAGATCACCTCATGACGCACGACACACCACCGCAACCGGCCGGCCATGTCATCGTGATCGACGATGACGCCGGCATACGCGCCTCGCTGGACAGCCTGCTGCGCTCGGCCGGCCACACCGTCACCACCCATGCCGACCCGCAAGAATTTCTCCGCGTCGCCCGTCCGGCCGGCCCCTGCTGCCTGATCCTCGATGTCAGGCTCGGCACGGTCGACGGCCTGGCATTCCAGGCCACACTCACCGAAGCCGGCCTTGGCATTCCCGTCATCATCATGACGGGCCACGGCGATATTCCCATGGCCGTCAGGGGCATGCGCGCGGGCGCGATCGACTTCCTCGCCAAGCCGCTGGACGACGAAGCCCTGCTCGCCGCCGTCTCCCGCGCGTTCGATCACTGGTCCGACACACAGGGCGACACGCCCTGCCCGGCGGACATCCGCCAACGCTACGACACCCTGTCCGATCGCGAGCGCCAGGTCATGGCGCTGGTCGTGGCCGGGCTGATGAACAAGCAGATCGCCGGCCACCTGTCCCTCAGCCTGCCGGCGATCAAGCTCCACCGCGCCCAGGTCATGCGGAAAATGGGCGCCCGCTCGCTGGCCGACCTGGTGCGCCTGGGCGAGATGCTCGCCGTCCGCGATCAGTCGGTCAGCCGTTACGCCACGCCCGCATAGCGGGCGCCGGGCCCGGCGAGCCGAACAGGCGCCTTCGCCGCACCGGTCGGCCGGGCAAGCCGGAACTCCGAAAGCTGGGCTTTCAGGGCAGCCGCCTGCTCCGCCATCGCCGAACTCGCGGCTGAAGTCTGTTCCGCCATCGCCGCGTTCTGGCGAGTGCCCTGATCGATCGTCGCCACGGCGCCGTTGATGTCCCGCAACGCCGAGGCCTGCTCCCGCGCCGCGACGGCGATATCCTTCAGATGGCTACCGATCTCGTTGACCCCGGCGATGATGCTGCCGATCGCCGCACTCGCCTCACCCATCGCGGTCACGCCGGTCGCCACCTGCTCCCGCGCGGTATTCACCAGCCCCCTGACTTCCTTCGACGCCTCGGCCGCCCGCGTCGCCAGGTCCCGGATCTCCTTCGCCAGGATCTTGAAGCTGTTCCCCGCCTCGCCGGCGCGCGCGGCCTCGATGGCGGTGTTCAGGGCCAGCAGGTTGGTGCGGGTGGCAATGCCGTCCATCACATCGGTAATCCGGGCGATGGCGTCCGACGAGGCGGCGATATCGCCCATCGTGTTCTGCGCCCGCTCGATCATCTCGCCGAACCGCCCGGTCGCCGCCTCGCACTGCACGACGAAATCCTCGGCATGAGCGACCCGCGTCGCCGTCTCGGACACAGTGGCGCTGACCTGCTCGACCGTCGCGGCGGTCCGCTCCACCGACGAAGCCTGGCGCTCGGTGCGGCCGGCCATGTCGTGGGCGGCGCTGCTGATCTCGGCGGCGGCGCGGTCGATCGCCTGGGTCGTGTCCAGCACCGCACCCAGCGTACCGTTCAGGGCGCCCATGGCACTATTGAGGTTCTCGCGCAGCGTCAGATAGGCAGCCGGCAGGTCGTCACGCACCTGCCCCGACAGGTCGCGCTCGGCGATCCGGCCGATCACGGCGCCGAAACTGCCCGCGACCAGGTCCTGCTCCTTCCTGATGGCCTCTTCACGAGCCGCCTCACGGGCCAGTTCCTCCTGTTCCAGATAGACGGAAATCGTCAGGTCCATTTCAAGGAACACCACCTTGCACAGGCTGGCGATCGTATCCGCCATCTGCGCGGTCACCTGCGCGGATTGCCCCGGAAACAGCGATCGCCCCTGCTGGAAATGGTTGACGATGGCATGGACGAGATGATCGACGATAATAGCATAGCCGCCGATATACCAGGTCGGTTCCAGGCCGATGCGGGCATGGACAGTGCCGATCGCATGCACGCGGGCAGCATATTCGGCGCCCAGATCGGCAGCCGAAATACTCTTCCAGTGGTTCCGCTGTGCCCGCTTCGCGCGTTCCATCTCCTCTTCCGACGAGAAAAGATTGTGGATTTCTGGCACTTTCCGAATCTGGGCATAAAGCTGCTCAAAGGCTTCAGGCAGTTCACGTTCGATCACGGCCCCGACGCCGCGGATCGCGCGGTAATTCGCCTCCGTCATATCCATGAAGTTCTGGGTTCGCCGCAGCTTCTCGATAGCGGCTCCGTTCTGCCGGAGCGGCTTCTTTGCTTCAGAATGGGCACTCATGTGAATTTCGATCCTAATTATTGAAGGAAAGCACGCCCGCGCGGCCTTCTCCCTCCCAAACGAGAAATATTCCTGCTGCCCAGGAAGCCCGCTATCGCATGACGCCCCCATCCGGCATGTCGTCCCCTCGCCCCGTCACCGGACAACCAGTTCCGGATCGCAACGACGCACCCGTTCGATATCTTCCCCCACCGGCATGGGGCAACCATGAAGATAGCCCTGCACCTCGGCGCACCCTTCCCGGCGCACCAGGGCAAGCTGGTCTTCGGTCTCCACCCCTTCGGCCACGGTCCGTACGCCCAGGCGCTGGCCCAGGTCGGCAATAGCCCTGACCACAGCAGCACATTCCGGGCGCGCCAGGGCATCCCGGACGAAGGACCCGTCGATCTTGATCTTGTCGAACGGAAAAGCCCGCAGATGGGCCAGCGACGAATAACCGGTACCGAAATCGTCCAGCGAAATGCAGACCCCCATTTTACGCAGGGCCAGCAGGTCCTGGATACCGCCCTGCTCGTCGCCCAGCAGCGCCGTCTCGGTCACTTCGATGTCCAGCCGCTCCGCCGGCAGGCCGGACGCCGCGAGTGCGGCCGCAACCGCCGGCACCAGCGTTTCCCTGCCCAACTGGATGGCGGAGATGTTGACGGCGACATGCGCTCCATCCTCCCACTGCATGGCGCAGCGGCAGGCCCGATCCAGGACGAATTCACCCAACGGGTCGATCAGGCCGCACTGCTCGGCCACCGACACGAACTCGGCGGGCGAGACCCAGCCGCGTTCAGGATGGTACCAACGCACCAGGGCCTCCCGCGCCGTGACGCACCCCGAATAGAGATCGATGATCGGCTGATAGAAAACGAACAGATCCTGCCGGGCCTGTAACGCGGCGTACAGACTTTCCTCCAACCGCGTCCGCTCCTGGGCACGAAACTCCAGATGGCGTGAAAACTGCCTGGCGATCCCCTTGCCATCTTCCTTGGCCTTATAAAGCGCCATATCGGCCCGCGCCAGCAGGATCTCGGGGTCCACACCATGCTCCGGCACCAGTGCGATGCCGACCGAAGCCCCGATCTGGATTCTGTGGCCATGCTCCAGGTCGAAGGGCCGGCCCAGCGCCGCCGCGATCCGGTCGGCATGCAGCCCGACCGGCCGTTCCGCGTCATGGGGCGACAGGATCGCGAATTCATCGCCGCCCAGCCGCGTCAGCGTCACCGCCGGATCATCGCATAACATCCTGAGCCGGTCGGCGACCTGCCGCAGCAGCGCATCGCCCACCTGGTGCCCCCGCGTGTCGTTGACCAGCTTGAAACCATCCAGATCGACATAGAGCAGCCCGAAGCACGCATCGGGCGTCGCCAGCCGTTCCTCCAGCGCCCTGCGGAACACGAGCCTGTTGGGCAGTCCGGTCAGCGCGTCGTGATGCGCCAGATAGCCGATGCGCTTTTCCGCCTCGACCTCCTTCGTCACCAGCGCCCAGGTCAGCATGGGTGCGATATAGCGGCCCTCCCGGTCGTTGATGGCCGAAACCTTGAGGTCCAACACCTCGGTACCCAGACGGATGCGCGCACTGTGCGGCAGATTGCGCGGGTCGGACAATAGATGCCGCTGATAGGCGGGAGAGCGATGAAACACGTCGATCGACGTGCCGATCAGTTCATCGGCGCGGATCGGCAGCAGATGCTCGATCCGCCGGATCAGCGCAACGGACATGTTGTTGACATAGTCGATCAGCAGCGATTCCGGCTCCACCGTCATGACTGCCACCGGCATGTCGTCAAGCATGCGCAGAAGAAATTCGCGTCCCTTCGTCTTGAACCCGTCGACCAACGGCTCACGCCCCATGATTGAATAATTCAGATGATTTCTTTCAGGAACCGAGAAGGAAAGACCCGCCCCCGTCCCTTCGTCTGCCATCACCCGTCACGCGCGCCCCCCGGATCGCATGACGTCTCCATCGGCACAAAACGTCCGACCATTATCCGAAAACAAATAGGGACATGCTCACCGGATCGGCTATCCCCCCAAGGGAACCAATCAGGACACATGTACAACGGCCCCTCATGAAGCCGCATGAATGCCTACTTTTACATTACAAAATGTGCAAGATGTTTTAAATAACAAAACAAAGCATTCATTTGATCTATATCATTGACGACCTGCTTCCGCCAAATATCCACGTCGGCCTCACCCAGCATTCAGGCCCGGCCGCAACCCACCGGAAACTACGCGCAATCCGCGAATCTAGCCGGAACCTGCCCGTCCCCACGCGGCGCCCGTCCCCCGTCAAACCAAGCCGGCCGGCTTCAATGTTCGAAACCCGGACGGAGGCAAATGTGCCTCCTCCGGTATCGATCATCATCCGCATCTGCCGCCCGTTCGCCGGCGTCATACGGCATAAACATGACCGGCCTCGCAGACGACGGGCAACATCCGCTCGGCGGCACCCACGCGCGAGGCCGCCCTTACGGCCCCGTCACCGCCCTGACATTGTCATCGGGATTGCGATCGACCATTTCCACATAAGGATCGACACCCGCGAAGGAGGGCGCGCGATCCACCGTGAAATGCAGCGTGTTCTCGCCGGTCCTGATCGGCGCCCGCTGCATCAGCACCACGTTCTTCCGGTCGAAGGCCGCTTCACCCGGCATGGCGGTGAACAGGCCGATATCGACGGGCTCGTTCATCGGCGTTTCCGTCTCGTTGCCCTTGCCGTCGGCATAAAGCTTCTTCGCCGAAACCTTCAGTTCCACATCGAACCGGCCATCGGCCCGCTTCGTCGCGGTGCTGGAGACAGTGCGCAGATCATAGAGCGTGATCTTCTCGAACAGGTCGGTAATCAGTTGCTGCCCGGCGGCATCGCCCTCCTCCTTCTGTCCGGCCTGCGCACGGAAATCGCCGACCAGATCCAGCGAGCGCGGCCATGGCGCCCCCTTGAAGCGGTAATCGGCCAGAAGCTGGCGCAGCCCGGCATTCACCCGGTCCACCCCGAGCCGATCCTGAAGCAGGTACATCACGACCGACCCCTTGCGGTAATGGATGTATTGCTGGTTCTCGACCCGCTCAAGCGGCTCCTCCTCCAGCCGCTCCGTGCCGCGCGCACGCAGGTACCGGTCCAGCTCGTATTTCAGGAAGCGCCGAATCTTGTCCGGCCCATAGAGTTCGCGCATCGTCATCAACGCCGAATATTGCGCCAGCGTCTCCGAGAGCATGGTCGCCCCCTGCATGTCCGCGCCCACGACCTGATGCGCCCACCATTGGTGGCCCAGTTCATGCGCCGTCACATAGGTCACATAGTCGATATTGTCGGGGTTCGAGAGGTTGGCGATAAACCCGATCCCTTCCGAATACGGGATCGTCCCGGCAAAAGCCTGCGCGAAGGCGGAATAGGCCGGAAATTCCAGAATACGCGCATAATGGAACTGATACGGGCCGAAATTCGGCTCATAATATTTCAGCCCGGCCTTGAAGCCGTTCAGCATCCGGTCAACGTTCCACGGATGATGCGGGTCGTAATAGACCGTCAGATCCACCTTGCCGTTCGGCCCGTCATAGAGCGCATGCCGCTCGGCATAGCGCGCCGATTGCACGGCAAAGAAGTCGAGCACCGGCGCGGAGGTAACGAAATGCGCCGTACGCCGCCCGTCATGCGTCACGTCGGAAACGCGGTCGCCGGGCGCGATCGGCGTCTGGTCGGCATCGGTGGTCACCGTAATGTCCGCCGTCGTCCAACCCGCATGAATATAGTTCTGCGCCTGCGCCGACCGGTCCTCCAGCTTCGCCATGCGCAGTTCCGGCACCAGCCCGTATTTGCGGCGCTTGACGCGGTCCTGAAGCAGCCCGTCATGGGTCATGCCGATGGACGGCGCGAAATCGTCCTTGTTGACGAACGTGCCGTTCGGAAAGATGCCAAGACCGGTATCGGCCGAATTGGCAAAGCCGCGCTGTCCGCGCTCGGTGCGGAAATCCAGTCCGATGCTCTCCCCCGGCGCAAGCGGTCGATCCAGTCGGTAGATGCGGTAATGGAATTTCGGATAATCGCGCTCCAGCGTCGCGCCGTCGATCTTCAGGTCGATCAACTTCGTCTGGCGCGTTTCCATCCGCACATGCACATGATCGAGCGGCACCGCCTGATGGTTGGTCAGCACATAATGTCCGCTCACCGTCATCGCCGGACCGTCGGGATGAATGTCGATAGCGAAGCGCAGCGCCGTCACGTCGGGCTGCGGCACATGCTCGTACGCCAGCAGCGCCTTCTCGTAATCCGCCATGTAGCGGTCACGCTGGTTGGGTGTCCGATATTCGTTCCAGATATGGGTATTGACGAAGATGAAGGCCCCCAGCCCCGCGAAACACACCAGCGCCGCACCGCCGATCGCCGCCGGCACCCCCCGGATGCGCGACGGCAGAGCCGCCAGCCGCGCCCGCAGCGTCATGGCCGCGCCACGCCGCCACAGCCCATGGCACAGCACGACAAGCACGATCGCGCAGCACGCCCAGTAAAGGTCGCTGACCACCAGCCCCTTCCAGAACGTGCCCACCCCGTTCATGTCGGAAAGCGGCATGCCCGGCGTGCGCCCGTAATTATAGAGGATATCGTCCAGCCCCAGCGTGCCGCCGATCAGCCGCAGCACCATATAGAGGAACATCAGCCCCCAGCCGACGAATTTCTGCGGCGCGAGAACCTGGAGGAACACGGCCAGGATCGCGGTCAACAGCACCGAAACCGTGCCGGGCAGCACGAACCAGAGCAGATAATGCCCAAGCTCCAGATGCGTGTAGCCATGCGCAAGCTGGTAGACCACACCAACCGCCACGCCCGCCAGCAGCGTCGTGAACAGCACGATGGCGATGGCCGGCACCTTGCTCAGGACAAAGATCCATCCGGGCAGCGGCGCGGCGCCGATCAGTTCATGCATCCTGCGGTCCTGCTCGCGCCAGACCACCTCGCCCGCATAGAACGCAGCCATGATGAACGGAATCAGCGTGAACGCGCCGGCCAGATGCTGGATCATGACGCGCGTCACCGGCCAGACGGGCGTGCCATACATCTCGTCGAGATCGACCAGCCCACCCACCGTGTTCATAATGCCCAGCAGCAGCAGCACGATATAGGCCGGGCTGCGCAACACCTGCCGCACCTCGAAGCGCAGGCGCATGACATACTGCACGCGCCGCGCGCGCGCGTCGAAGCGCGGGCGCGGCAAGGCGCGGGGGTCGAACACCGGCGGCACCTCGGCAGGCCCCTCCGCCCGCCGACGCGCGAACCGTCCCTGCCGCCGCGTGAAGCTGAACAGACTGCCCGCAAGGGCCAGAAGCCCGACCGCGATGCCGCACCAGAGCACACGATTCCATAGCAGCATCGGCGTCAGGGGCGGCGCGAGCGTGTTGCGCTCCACCGCCGTCCAGTAGCGCGTCGCCAGATCGACCGCCCCGAAGCCGAACGGTTCGAGATAACCGAACGTTTCCTCAAGGCGCGGCAGCTTGCCGATCATGGTGCCGGCAATGGTCCAGACGACCATCAGCGACACCGCGACGATATACGACCCCATCATGGAGCGCGTCAGCGTCGCGGCCGCGAACATCATGGCGCTGATCAGGAACAGGTTCGGAATCGCGAGCAGCCCGTAGGCCTTGAGATTGGCCAGCCCATGGACCGGGCCGAGCGTGTCCGGGTCCACCCACGGCATGAACGACCCCAGGAACACACCCAGCGGCACCGCGAGAAACACGAGGCAGCAGGTCGCGAAGACGCCGAGGAAACGGCCGAAGATATAAGGCAGGCGCCGCAGCCGCGTGGCGTAGAGAATCTGGCCGAAACCCGTTTCCTCGTCGCGGATCACGGCATTGGCCGCGATCGCCGCGCAGACGAACAGCGAGAAGACCGAGAACACCTGCTCCATCTGCGCAACGGCATAGGGCGCGTTCTTGTGCACATTGCCGCCGCTGCCGATCTGGATGACCGAAACGGTGGTGCAGAGAAAAGTCAGCGTCAGAAAGATCAGCGCGCAGACCCAGAAAGCCGGGCCGCGCATCTGGTAGCGGATCTCGAACCGCGCAATCCGTCCGAGCATGGATCAGGCCGCCCGGCGCGAACTGTCGAGCGTCCGGAAATAGACATCCTCGAGGCTCCCCTCCATCGGCGCGAAACCGGCCCCCGGATCGCTCTCCGCCTCGACATGGATGACGGTCCGGCCGGCAAACAGACGCACGGCGATCACACGGTAGTCCCGCTGGTACTGCTCCAGCGCGTCGCGCGGAATCACCTTGCGCCACAGGCGCCCCCGGCTCTTCTCGATCAGGTCCAGCGGCGCGCCTTCCAGCAGAATGCGCCCACCCGCCAGCACGGCCATGCGGGGGCACAGATCGGCGACATCCTCGACGATATGCGTCGAGAGGATGATCACCACCTGCTCGCCCACTTCCACCAGCAGGTTGAGAAAGCGATTGCGCTCCTCCGGGTCCAGCCCCGCCGTCGGCTCGTCGACGATGATGAGCGAAGGCTGCCCGATCAGCGCCTGCGCGATGCCGAACCGCTGGCGCATCCCGCCCGAAAAACCGGCAACCGCCTTCTTGCGGACGGACCACAGATTGACCTGATGCAGCAGCGTCTCGACCGTCTCGCGCCGTTCTCCCCTGCCGGTAATGCCTTTCAGCACCGCCAGATGGTCCAGCAGGTCATAGGCCGAGACACGGGGATAGACGCCGAAATCCTGGGGAAGATACCCAAGCGTCTCCCGCAGACGCTCCGGCTCGCGCAGCACGTCGATCCCGTCGAACGTCACGCTGCCCGATGTCGGAGCCTGCAAGGTCGCGATGGTGCGCATCAGGGTGGATTTGCCCGCACCGTTCGGCCCGAGCAGCCCGAACATCCCGCGCGGGATATCGAGCGAAACATGATCCAGGGCGCGCGTGCCGCTGGAATAGACCTGCACAAGATCCGAGATGCGCAGCATAGCCGACGGTCCTTCCGATATGGTATCGGAATGTTACGCCAGGATCAGTGCTTTCGACCAGCCACCCGCGCCAGACCGGCCGCGCCCCTTCCCCCCGCCGGAAAGCCACGTCGGCTCGCCGACCGCGCCACCTGCCCGACAGATCGCCCGACAGCCTGTCAGAAGCTGCGCCAGATCATGTAGGTCGCCACGCAGAAGATGACGCCGGAGAAGAAGATCGTCAGGCCGCCGGTGGTCCCGGCCAAAGCTCGGGCCGCACGCATCCCGCCGAAACTGCCGACGACGCCGCCAACGATGAACAGCACGGCCAGGTTCCAGTCGATCAGGCCGGATACCATGTAGCTGAGGGCGGTGCTGGCGCCGAACGCGGCCACGGCAACCAGCGAGGTGCCGATGGCGTTGAGGATCGGCATACGGGTGGAGGCGATCAGCGCCGGCACGATCAGGAAACCGCCGCCGATGCCGAAAAAGCCCGACAGCGCCCCGGTCCCCAGGCCATAGGTCATGACCCGGCTCATATTCTCACGATTGCACGCCGCCCCCTCGCAGCCCTGGTTGCGCCGTCCAAGCAGCATCAGCACGCCGACCACGATCATCAGCAGCGCGAAGCACAGCAGCAGCCGACGGCCGTCCATCGCCTTGCCCAGCGTCGCCCCGCCGAACGCCCCCACCACGCCGAAGGTGGCGAAAATCGCGGCGCAGCGCCATTTGACCGTGCGCGCGCGCGCATGCTGCGCCAGTCCGGCCAGCGCATTGACCGCAACGGCAAGGGCGCTGGTGCCGATGGCCACATGCGGGTTGCTCACCCCGACCACATAGACCATCAGCGGAACGGCCAGGATCGACCCGCCGCCGCCGATCAACCCCAGCGTGAAGCCGACCAGCGCGCCGGAGAGAACCTCCAGCGCCAGATGTGTCAGGTCGGGCGGCATGTCACGCTCCCGAAGCGTTCCGGGGAGCGGCCAGCAACTCGTGCCCGCGCAACATGCCCCGCCAGTAGAGCTGGGGCATGACCTTCTCCTTGAGGAACCATGCCAGCCGCGTCGGCTGCGTGCCGCGCAGCAGCCACAGCGGCAAGGTCGGCTCCAGCTTGCCGCCATAACCGAATTCGGCCAGCACGATCCGCCCGCGCTCGACCGTCAGCGGACAGGCGCCGTACCCGTCATAGGCCGCGACGGGCGCCTTGCCGTCCAACGCCGCCAGCACATTCACCGCCACGACGGGGGCCTGCTTGCGCGCGGCGGCGGCCGTCTTGGCGTTCGACGTGCCGGCAACGTCCCCCAGGGCGAAGATTTCGGAGAAGGACGCATGGCGCAACGTCGCGGGATCGACGGCCACGAACCCGTCGGCTCCGGCCAGCGGACTGGACCTCACCACCGCCGGCGCCACCTGGGGCGGCACCACATGCAGCATGTCGAATGTCTGCTCGACCCGCTCCGACCCGGCTTCCGTCGCGCGTTCGAAGGTCGCCACCCGCCGCGCGCCATCCACGGCCACCAGCTTCGAGCGCAGATGCAGGTCGACCCCATATCGCTCGATATAGGCCATCAGCGCGGGCACGAAGGCCGCCACGCCGAACAGGGCCGGCGTCGCGGTGTCGAAGCCCACCGAGATATCCTTCAGCACGCCGCGCCGCCGCCAGGCATCGCAGGACAGGTACATAGCCTTCTGCGGCGCCCCGGCGCATTTGATCGGCATGGGCGGCTGGGTGAACAACGCCCTGCCGCGCGACAGGCCCTGCACCAGTTGCCAGGTATAGGGTGCCAGATCGTAGCGGTAGTTGGAGGTGACGCCGTTCCGGCCCAGCGCGTCCTCCAGGCCAGGGATCGCCGCCCAGTCCAGCGTCAGCCCGGTCGCCACCACCAGAACGTCGTAGGACAGCACCGTCCCGTCGCCCAGCGCGACCTCGCGCGCCTCCGGCAGGAAACCCGCCACCGGCTGGCGCACCCAGGTCGCACCGGCCGGGATCAGCCCCTTTTCCGGGCGGCGCGTCTGTTCGGGCGTGAAAATGCCGCCCCCCACCATGGTCCATCCCGGCTGGTAGTCATGCGTGGCGGAAGGATCGACGATGGCCACCGAAATACCGGGCCTGCGGCGCAGAATGCTCGCGGCCGTGGCCAGACCGGCCGCGCCACCCCCGGCGATGACGACATTGAACCGGCGCGCAACCGCCTTTGCGGCCGCCGGGCGCGGCGCGTGCGGCGCGTGCGGCGCGGCGGCCAGCCGGTCGCCCAGCGAGGACAGGTCGATCCCCGCCGCCCGGCCGGCCGCCAGAATGCCCTCCACCGGCATGTGGCCCGCCTGTGCCAGCGCCCAGAGCCGCGCCGCCCGGTTCCCGCCCTGGCAATAGGTCAGGACCGGCCCCGGCACCCGCTCCAGCGCCGACCGCATGGCCTCCACCGCCTCGTCGCTCGGCAGGCTGCCCGAGCGAACGGGAATGGCGAGGAACTCCAGCCCCCGGCAGCGCGCCGCCTGCTCGATCTCCATCGAAGGCGTCTGGTCCGCGCTCTCGCCATCGGGACGGGCACAGATGATGGTCTTGAATCCGCCCGACGCCGCCGCGTTCACATCGGCGACGGAGAGTTGCGGCGAAACGGAAAACTGGGGGGTCAGCGCGCGAAAGGACATGGATCTGAATTCCCGGTCGACAAAGGAGAGAGAAATAAGGACGGGCGGAAAACGGGCGTCAGAGCGTGTCGATCGGAATCTTGATGTAACGGGTGCCGTTCGATTCCGGTTCGGGCATGCGCCCGCCGCGCATGTTGACCTGCACCGAAGGCATGATCAGGTTCGGCAGCGACAGCGTGGCGTCGCGCGCGGTGCGCATCGCGACGAAGTCATCCTCGCTCACGCCGTCATGCACATGGATATTGCCCTGGCGTTCGGCGCCGATCGTGGTTTCCCACGCGAAATGGTCGCGGCCGGGCGCCTTGTAGTCGTGGCACAGGAACACGCGCGTCGCGTCCGGCAGCGCCATCAGGCGGCGGATCGAGCGGAAGAGCTGGCGCGCCTCCCCGCCGGGAAAGTCGGCCCGCGCGGTCCCGTAATCGGGCATGAACAGCGTATCCCCGATAAAGGCGGCATCGCCGATGACGAACGCCATGTCGGCGGGCGTATGGCCGGGCACATGCAGGACGGTCGCCTCGATGCCGCCGACCGCGAACCGGTCGCCGTCATGGAACAGCCGGTCGAACTGCGAGCCGTCACGCGCGAACTCGGTACCGGCATTGAAGATCTTGCCGAAGACCGACTGCACCCGCACGATCTCGGCCCCGATGGCCAGATTGCCGCCCAGTTGCGCCTGCAACCAGGGGGCCGCCGACAGATGGTCGGCATGGGCATGGGTTTCGAGCTGCCACTGCACCTCCAGCCCCTCGGCCCGCACATAATCGACGACCTTCTGCGCCGTGGCATGGCTGGTCCGGCCCGATGCCGCCTCGTAATCCAGCACGCTGTCGATGACGGCGGCCTGGCGGGTGGCGGGGTCATGCACCACATGCGTAGCCGTGAAGGTCGCCTCATCGAAGAACGAGCGAACCACGGGGGCAGGAGCCTGTCCCCGCGCGACCTTCTCAACCTGGGCGATGGCGGTTTCCAATGCGGAATCGGACATGACGGCCTCCCATTTGTTAAGTAAAATGCTTAACTAATGTATATCAGTTTATTTAACAATTAAACCTCCTTGCGTCAAGGCTGGCGGTCGATTTATGAAAGGAAGCATGACCGACTCCGATTCGACGATTTGCGCCGCCGCGCCCGCATCCCCGCCGAAAATCGGCGACGAGGCCCCGGATTTCATCGCGCGGACCACGCACGGACGCCTGCGCCTGAGCGACCTGCGGGGGCACTGGGTGCTGCTGTTTTCCCACCCGGCGGATTTCACACCGGTCTGCACCAGCGAATTTCTGGCCTTCGCGACGGCCTTCGACCAGTTCCAGGCCCTCGACTGCGCCCTGGTCGGCCTGTCGGTGGACAGCCTGCCCGCCCACCTGGCGTGGATCGAGGCCATCCGCGCCCAGTTCGGGGTCACGATCCCCTTCCCGATCATCGAAGACCCGTCGATGGCGATCGCGCGCGCCTACGGCATGCTCGACCTGACGGCGGACAGCAGCGCCACGGTCCGGACCGTGCACGTCATCGACCCCGACGGCACCATTCGCGCCATCACATGGTATCCGATGTCGGTCGGCCGCTCGGTGGCGGAAATGCTGCGTCTGGTCGCCGCATTGCAGAAAGTCTCGACGGAAGACGTGCTGACGCCCGAAGGCTGGCAACCGGGCCACGATACGGTCCTCCCGGCCGTCCAGACCCAGCAGGACGCGGCGGAAGCAGGGCCGGCATGGTTCATGCGCACCCGGCCGGACCCGCGCGCATGACCCCCCTGGCAGCGGACGACGCCCGTGAACTGGCCGAACGGCTCAAGCTGTTCGCCCAGCCGCAACGGCTGCTGATCCTGGCTCAACTGCTCGACGGCCCCCGCGCCGTCAGCGCGCTGGAAAGCGGCACGGGGATCGGCCAGCCAGTCCTCAGCCAGCAGCTCGGCATCCTGCGCCGCGCCGGCATCCTGCGCACCGAACGCGAATCCCGCGCCATATTTTACAGCTTCGCCGACACCGAAGAAGAGAAATGGATGCGCCTCCTGCTGGGCATGCGGCCAACGCAATCCAGCACGGACACCCACGCCCACCCCGACATCGCCCACACCCCCCGCATCGCGCGCAAGGAAGCCGGGGCCGTCTTCGCCCGCGTCGGCGCGGCCACCAGCCAGGAATAACCCAGGCATCCCAACGGGTAAGGCGCGCACGCCACCCCGTCCACAACACCCCTCACACCACCCGATCCCACCCGACACACAGGTCGCGCACCCGCACGGCGCGCGATCACGGTCCCTTGACCACATATAATTTCATAGTTACATTAAATGACACTTTCATAATACATGAAAGTATAGTCAATCCTGCCGTTCGGCAGGTGAAAGTGCGCAACCCATGCGGACGGCGGACAGGGGCCTGACCGGCCTGGCATCGCGCGCCGGCCTTTGGCTGGGCGTGGCGGTGGTCCTGAATGGCGCGGCGGCGGCCATGCTGGTGCTGCAACTGGTCGTCCTGGCCCGCATCGTCGACAATCTGGCCTTCCACGCCCACACGTTCGGTCAGGAAACCGGCCGCGCGGGCTGGCTGGCGGCCCTGCTGGCCGGCCGCGCGATCCTGGGCTGGCTGGCGGACATGGCCGCCGCCACGGCGGGCATGAAGGTCACGACCGCCCTGCGCGCCGACGTGCTGGCCCACCTGCTGCGGGTCGGCTCCGTGGGCATGGCCGGCGCGGGCACCGGCGAGACCGTCACCACCCTGACCGAAGGCATCGACGCCCTCGAACCCTATGTCGCCCACTACCTGCCGCGCGCCGCGATGATGGTCGTCATGCCGTTGATGATCCTGGGCTGCGTGGCCGGCCTGGACGGCTGGAGCTTCGCGATCCTGGCCTGCACCGGGCCGCTGATCCCGCTGTTCATGGCGCTGGTCGGCTATCGCGCGCAGGCGATCATGGACCGGCAATGGACCCAGCTCCTGCTGCTGGGGAACGGTTTTCTCGATTTCCTTCAGGGCATGACCACCCTGCGGCTGTTCGGCCACGCGCACCACGCCGCAAGCACCGTCGGGCGCATGGCCGACGATTACCGCCGCACCACCCTGTCGGTCATGCGGGTGGCGTTCCTGACCTCGGCGGCGCTGGAATTCTTCGCCAGCCTGTCGATCGCCCTGGTCGCGGTAGTGTTCGGCGCGCGCCTGCTGTCCGGCCATGCCGATTTCCGCACCGCCTTTCTGGTCCTGCTGCTGGCCCCCGAATATTTCATGCCGCTCCGCGCCTTTTCCGCCAGCTATCACGCGCGGCAGAACGCGACCGTGGCGATGCGGCGCATCGCCGCCCTGCTGGCCCTGCCCCAGGCACCGATGGCGGCCACGATCGCACCCGCTCCGCCATCCGGGCCGCTCGCAGGCATCGCCTGCACCAATCTCTCGGCCGCCTACGGCACCGACTCCGCGCCGGTTCTGGCACATGCGTCCTGCCAGTTCCCCCGCGACGCGCTGACGGTGGTGGTCGGCGAAAGCGGCGCCGGCAAGACGACCCTGCTGCGCCTCCTGCTGGGCCTTCTGGCCCCGTCGGCGGGCACCATCGTCGCGCTGGATGAAGCGGGGCAGCCGCTCGCCGGCCCCTGGCGCGACCGGATCGGCTGGGTGCCGCAGCGCCCCTGCCTGCCATCCGGCACCATTGCCGACATCCTGCGCCTGGGCGCTCCGGACGCCGACCTGGCCCAACTGCGCGCGGCGGCGACACAGGCCGACGCACTGGCCTTCATCGAGGCGCTGCCCCAGGGGTTCGATACGCCCATCGGCGAACGCGGCGCCCGCCTGTCGGGCGGGCAGGCGCGCCGCCTGGCCCTGACACGGGCCCTGATCCGCGATCCGGCCATCCTGATCCTGGACGAACCGACCTCCGACCTGGACCCGGACAGCGAAAGACGGGTCGCGGACGCCATCCGGCGCGCCGTACCGGGGCGGATCGTCATCGTCACGACGCACCAGCGGACGATGATCGGACAGGCCGATCACCTGCTCGCGGTCGCGGACGGCACGATCCGTCCCCTGTCCGCCAGCGAAAGGGCGGCGGCATGAGTCACCTCTCCCCCCTGTTCGCGCCGACACGGCCGATCGGCCGGCGGATGGCGGCCGGGCTGGTCCTGGCCTGCCTGGCGGCCCTGGCGAATTTCGGCCTGCTGGCCCTGTCCGGCTGGCTGCTGGCGGCGGCGGCCACCGCCGGGCTGGCGGGGCTGGTGGCGGCCCACGCCTTCAACATGGCCCTGCCGGCGGCGGGCGTCCGGTTCCTGGCCACGCTGCGTATCCTGGCCCGTTACGGCGAACGGGTCGTGACCCATGACGCAACGCTGGGCCTGGTCGGCCAGATCCGCGCCCGGAGCTTCGACCGGCTGGTCCGGCAACCGCCCGCGCACCTGTCGCGCCAGCGCAGCGGCGAACAGCTTTTCCGCTTCGTCTCGGACACCGAACGCGCCGGCCATGCCTATCTGGATGCCGGCGTCCCCTTCGTCACGGCGGCGGTCTGCGGGCTGGCCTCGGTCGGTCTCGTCGGCGCCTTCGTCCCCTCGGCCGGCCTCGTGCTGGCAACCGGCCTGCTGACCTGCGGCGTGCTCCTGCCGCTGGCGGCCGGATGGCTGTCGGATCGCGCGACCGCCCGCATCGCCACCCAGCAGGACGCGATGCACGGCGACCTGGTGGACATCCTGCAAGGCGCGGACGAGATCGCCTTCCTGGGCGCGGAGGCCACGATGCGCCACCGCCTCGACACCCGGCAGGCGGCGATCCGCCACGCCCGCCTGCATCTGGCGGCGATCGAGGGCGGCGCGCGGGCCCTGACCGGCGCAATGGCCATGCTGACCGCGCTGGGCGTGCTGGCCTGCGCGTCCACGGCCCTGCATGCCGGCCTCCTGTCCGCCGCCTGCCTGCCGATGCTCGGCCTGGGGGCATTGGCGGCATTCGAAAGCGTGGCCCCGCTGCCGGCGGCGCGGCAGATGGCCCGCCATGCCCGGCTGGCCGCCCGGCGCATGCGCGCGGCCTGCGCCCTGCCGCCCCAGGCGACCGGCGGGTCGCTGTCCCCGACCGCGCCGCTGGACCTCGACATGCGCGCGGTCGGCATGCGCTACGCCCCGGACGAGGCGTGGGTGCTGCGCCACGCCGACCTCACCATCCGCCAGGGCGAGCGCGTGGCCCTGGTCGGGCCGTCCGGCGCGGGCAAGAGCACGGTCGCCGGCCTGCTGTTCGGCTTCCACGATTATCAGGAAGGCACGATCCGGTTCGGCGGCACGGACGCGCGCGCGCTGGACCCGGACGCGCTGTCCGGCCTGGTGGGCGTCATGGCGCAGGACGCCCACCTGTTCCAGGGCAGCATCCGCCGCAACCTGGCCATGGCCTGCCCCACGGCGGATGAAGCCGCGATGTGGTCGGCGCTCGAAACCGCCCAACTGGCCGCCTTCGTACGCCAGGCGCCGGCCGGCCTGGATACGCTGATCGGCGAGGCCGGGCTGCGCCTGTCCGGCGGCCAGGGCCGTCGGCTGGCGCTGGCCTGCGTCCTGCTGCGCCGTCCCCGCTGGCTGATCCTCGACGAGCCGACCGAAGGGCTGGACGCGGCGACCGAGCGAGCGGTGATGACCGCCCTCATGGCCTCCCTGCCGCATGATGCGACGCTCCTGTGCATCACGCATCGCACGGCCATCCTGCCCTTTCTGGAGCGAGCGGTAGAGATCGCCGATCACCGCTTTCACGATGTCGCGATACCGCGCGGGAGGCCGCGATGACATGACGATGGCTGCGTGTCGCACGACACGATGAAAGACCGCGTGTCACTTGACACGACAAAGCCCGCGCCCACGCCACGCGGGCCAGACTGCAAGAATCAGGAGAATCGAGCGTGGAACTTATCAATCCGGATGTCGTCGACCTGTCGCGATTCCAGTTCGCGCTGACGGCACTTTACCATTTCATGTTCGTGCCGCTCACATTGGGGCTGACCTTCATGCTGGCGGCGATGGAGACGGTGTACGTCGTCACCGGCCGGCAGATCTACAAGGACATGGCCCAGTTCTGGGGCAAGCTGTTCGGCATCAATTTCGCCATCGGCGTCGCGACCGGCATCACGATGGAATTCGAATTCGGCACCAACTGGTCGATGTATTCCCGCTTTTTCGGCGACATGTTCGGCACGCCGCTGGCCATCGAGGGCCTGATGGCGTTCTTCATGGAATCCACCTTCGTCGGGCTGATGTTCTTCGGCTGGGACCGCCTCAGCCGCCCGGCGCACCTGGCCATCACCTATCTGGTCGCGCTGGGCTCCAACCTGTCGGCACTGTGGATTCTGGTGGCCAACGCCAGCATGAACATGCCCGACGGCGCGCATTTCGACCCGGACACCATGCGGATGCAGTTCGACAGCGTGGTGAAGGTGATCTTCAACCCCGACGCGCAGGCCAAGTTCGTCCATACGTCGGTCGCGGGCTACGTCTCGGCGGCGATGTTCGTCATGGGCATCAGCGCGTTCTACATCCTGCGCGGCCAGCACAAGGCGTTCGCGGCGCGCTCGTTCCGCATGGCGGCCCTGTTCGGCATCATCTCCACCGTCGCCGTCATCACGCTGGGCGACGTGCTGGGCCGGCTGGACTACGAGCACCAGCCCACCAAGATCGCCGCGATCGAGGGGCTGTGGCACACCAGCAAGCCGCCGTACGAACCGTGGCTGGCCTTCGCCCTGCCCGATGACGCCAAACAGGAAAACCATCTGGAAATCGGCGTCCCCTTCGTGCTGACGCCGCTGGTCGCCCACAGTTTCGACACGCCGATCACCGGCATGACCGAACTGGAGGAACAGGCCGGCCCCCGCATCGCATCGGGCATCCAGGCCCTGGCGGCGCTGCGCCGCTACGGCCAGGCGCACGACCCGGCGGACCTGGCGCAGTTCAGGGCGCATGAGGCCGACATGGGCTTCGGCTTCCTGGCCATGCGCCACGCCCCCGGACAGGATGTCAGCGCCCTTTCCGCCGCGCAGATGGACGAGGTGGTGCGGCAGACCGAGCCTGACATCCTGCCGAACGTGTTCGTCACCTTCTGGTCGTTCCGGATCATGGTGTTCCTGTCGCTGTGGTTCTTCGCCGTCTTCGCCCTTTCCGCCTATGTCAGCCTCACGAACCGGCTGGAACGCAACCGCCTGCTGCTGAAGCTGTGCATGTGGTCCATCCCGCTGCCCATCCTGGCCACCGAGTTCGGCTGGATCACCGCCGAAGCCGGCCGCCAGCCCTGGACGGTGTTCAACCGCCTGCCCACCTTCCTGTCCGCCTCCAGCCACGGCGTCGGCTACATGATCTTCTCGCTGGCCGGCTTCGCGCTGCTCTACTCCACCTTCATCGCCGCCGAACTGTTCCTGATGTTCAAATATGCCCGCCTCGGCCCCGATCACGGCGCGCATGGCGCGCAAGGGCCGCACCTGACGGTCGCGCACGATCGGAAGGACGCGTTTTCCATCGCCTCCTCCCTGTCTTCGTAAGGGGATTTCGTAAAATGGACTCGTACGCAATTCTGAAACTGGTCTGGGCCGCCATCCTCGGCATCCTGTTCATCGGGCTGGGCACGATGGTCGGCATGGACATGGGCGTGGGCACGCTGCTGCGCTTCGTCGGCCGCAACGACGGCGAACGCCGCACGGCGCTGAACATCGTCGGCCCGCACTGGGACGGCAACCAGGTGTGGTTCATCCTGGGCGGCGGCGCGATCTTCGCCGCCTTCCCCACGCTCTATGCCACCTCGTTCTCGGTCTTCTACGTCGTCATGATCCTGCTGCTGTTCAGCATGATCCTGCGGCCGGTGGCGTTCGAATACCGCTCCAAGGCCGACAGCCGGCACTGGCGCGCCAGTTGGGACGTTGCGTTCCTGGTCTCGGGCACGCTGCCGATGTTCATCTACGGCGCCGCCTTCGGCAACGTGCTGGAGGGCGTGGGCTATCATTTCGGCTGGACCGGCCAGTATTACCAGGACGAATCCTTCCTGTCCTACCTGGTCAATCCGTTCGCGATCCTGTGCGGCCTGATGTCGGTCGCCCTCAGCGTCTACCAGGGCGGCGTCATGCTGATGCTGCGCTCGGAGGAGCCGATCCACGGCCGCGCGCGGCGCTATGCGATGCGCGGCGGCGTCGCCGCGGCAGCCCTGTTCGCGATCGGCGGCGTGTGGATCAGCCGCCTGAACGGCTTCCGCCTGACCGACCCCAACCCCGGCATGCCCGCCAACCCGATCCAGGGGCAGCACGTCACCGTCAGCGTCGGCGGATGGCTGGAAAACTTCCATGCCTATCCGGCCCTGTGGCTGATTCCGCTGCTCGGCATCGCCTGCATGCTGCTCGGCACCCTGATGGTACGCGCCGACCGTCCGGTTCTCGCCTGGTGGGTCGGCGCGGGCTCATGGGCCTGCACGATCGGCACCGTCGGCACCGCGATGTTTCCCTTCCTCATGCCCTCCGCCACGATGCCGGACCAGAGCCTGACGATCTGGAACAGCACCGCCAGCGCCTACGGCCTGGCCTGCATGCTGGTGGTGGCCGCGATCTTCGTGCCGATCATCCTGTCCTACACGTCGTGGTGCTACTACGTCATGCGCGGCAAGGTCCGCACAGCCGACGTCATCCACGATACCCACAGCTACTGAGGACCCTGTCATGAACATCATGCGCCTGGCCGGGCTGGCCGTCGCCCTGGTCGTCTCGCTTCTGTTCGCCGTCTTCGTCGGCGATCAGGGGCCGTGGTATTTCGCGTGGGTCGTGGGCACGGTGATGATCATCCTCATCGCCGGCGCCGGCGCCATCCTGCTTGATGCGCAGGACGAACAGACTTCGGAAAAGGAAATCTGACCATGATGGGCGATCTGGAACGCATCATCTTCTTCATTCCCGCGCTCTATCTGGTCCTCTACCTGGGGGCGGTCGCCATCGCCCGCCGCGTCGGGCAACGCCCCCCCTCCGACCCCTAGGGCCTCTTCACCTGTTTGAATGCGCGTTCGAATGCACGCATTCAAACAGGACCCGCCCTAGCCGTTGGCGGGAATGGTGACGATGGTATTCGGCCCCTTGCTGGTCTTGGAAAGCTCAAGCAGAATCTGCAACATCGTAAAAGCCAGCTTGCTGTCGAAATCGTCGTCGGCGATCCAGTAGAATTTGTGATTGTAGCTGGTCCAGGAAAACACCGCCTCCGGCCGCTCCTTCGTCACATGCACCACCACGATCGGCCGCCGCCCCCCCCCCCCCCCCCCCGCGGGGGGGGGGGGGGGGGGTCGGGGGGGGGGGGGGGGGGCCCCCGGGGGGGGGGGGGGGGTGGGGGCCCCCCCCCCCCCCGCCCGGCCGCTGCCCCCCCCCACCCCCCCCCCGGCGCCCCCCCCCCCCCCCCCCTTTTGGGGGGGGGGGGGGGGGCCCGCCCCGAGGTAATGTCTTCCTCCGGCACGTCGATCTGGTAGGCGATCTGCCCCAGCACCCCCAGCACGGTGCGCGTGAGCAACTGGATCTGCCCCCGGCGCGGCCGCCCGCCGCCATAGACGACCTCTACCCGCTCGTCGTCCTGCGCCATGCCCAGCAGGCGGCGCGTATCGTGCACCACCTTCGTCAGGTCCGGATTGTCGGTCGAGGCGATGGACAGGAAGACCCGGTCGGCCAGCACATCCTTGTCCGTGGCCGCCGGATTGCGTTCGAGCTGGATACCCAGCAACCCCGCAAGCTGAAGCAACCGCAGGTCGTAGATCAGGTCGAAGAAGGCCGGCGAGGCCCGCCCCACATCCCCGCCCAGCGACCCGGTATTGTTGATCAGGTTGATCGACTGCACGGCCAGACGGAACAGCACGTCGATCGGCAGCCCGCCCATGGCCAGCGGCAGCAGGTTCCCCGGCGGCAGCGGCCGCAGGAAGCTCTGCGCATAGGCATCCCCCGTCACGGGCTGGAAGGTGAAGGTCGGGCTTTCCTGCACCTGCATCCCCGCCCCGCCATAGGGCCGGGTCGCCGAATAGTTGCCGATCCCCACGGAGATATTGCGCTGAAGCTGATACCCCGAAATCAGTTGCGTCGTGTCCAGGAAGCCCGGCGTGTCGGCGTAGCGCAGGCGCACCACGTTCAGCAGCGTCTGCTGCTTGGCCGAACTGGTCAGCGCGCGCGAATAGTCACTCTGGTCCCGGTCCAGCCGCGTCGGCCCGATCTCGTAGCACCCTTGCAGAACAGACAGGCCCGGCAGCAGAAGAAGAAAGCAAATGGTCCTGTTCATGGTCCCCAGATGTCGTTCATGGCGCCCGAAAGGCAATAAGAGGCTCTAGATCACCGGTCCCGGATTTCCAACGCGTGTCCAGCCCATTTTTCCTGACAAGTTGGCAATGTCCGGTCACGGCCGGCGGCGCGCGCCGATTTCCCCCTTTCCGCTTCATCAAATTGTCACAATGAAAACCGGCAACCATGCCGTATGTCACGCCACATCCACACGATTTCCGTCCGCCGCGGAAGAACACACAGGCCGAACAGACTCATGACGACACGCCGGGACTTCCTCAAATACGCCCTCCTGTCCGGCGCGGCGGGCGCCACCACCACGCTTCCCGCCGCCATCCAGCGCGCCTTCGCCATCGCCCCCAACCCCGGCACGACGTGGCAGGATGCCGAGCAGGTCGTGATCCTGATGCAGGAGAACCGGTCGTTCGACCATGTGTTCGGCACGCTGCAAGGCGTACGCGGCTTCAACGATCCCAGGGCGATGCGCCAGGCAAACGGCAACCCGGTCTTCGCCCAGACGGGCGCGGACGGCCAGACCTACGCGCCGTGGCGCCTGAACATCCGCGACACGCGCGTCACCTGGATGGGCTCGATCCCCCATTCCCGCGACAGCCAGGTCGATGCGTGGAACGACGGCGGCCACGACCGCTGGATCGACGCCAAGAAATCCCACCACAAGGGCTATGACCGCTACCCGCTGACGATGGGCCACTACACGCGCGAGGACCTGCCATTCTATTACGCGCTGGCCGATGCCTTCACGGTCTGCGACCAGCATTACTGCGGCGCCATGACCAGCACCACGCCCAACCGCCTGCTGTTCTGGACCGGTACGGTCCGCGACGCGCAGACGACCGATTCCAGGGTCTACATGCGCAATGGCGAGATCCTCGAAGGCGGCATGACCTGGACCACCTTCCCCGAACGGCTCCAGAGCGCCGGCATCTCGTGGAAATTCTACCAGAACGAACTCTCCCAGACCGGCGGCATGAGCGCGCGGGAGCGTGCATGGCTCTCCAATTTCGGCTGCAACATCCTGGAATGTTTCGACCAGTATTGCGTCTCGGCCAATCCCGGCTTCAGCGACTGGCTCGAAGCCCGCATCGACGACTGCACGGACCATATCGAACGGCTGACGAAGCAGGAAATGCTCGTCTCCGAAACGCACGAGGACCAACTGGCCGAAGCCCGGGCCTTGCTCGACGTGCTGACCCGCCGCCGCCCGTCGGCCAGCCACACGATGCAGACGCTCACGCCCGCCGAACGCGCCCTGTTCGAGAGAGCGTTCGTCATCAACAGCGGCGACCCGCAATACCGCACGCTGGAAACCCTGTCCTTCTCCGACGGCGACAGGACGCGGCACATGGACGCCCCCAAGGGCGACATCCTCTACCAGTTCCGCCAGGACGTACGCGCGGGCACCCTGCCCACCGTTTCGTGGCTGGCCGCGCCGGAACATTTCTCCGACCACCCGACCTCCCCGTGGTACGGCGCCTGGTACGTGTCGGAAATCATGGACATCCTGACCGAAAACCCGGAGGTGTGGAAAAAGACCATCTTCATCATCACGTACGATGAAAATGACGGCTATTTCGACCATGGCTGTTCCTACGCGGCGCCCGACCCCTACCGCCCGGAAACCGGCCGCTCCTCGGCCACGATCGGCCCCGACGGGCTGGAACACACCACGGCGCGCGACGAGGTGGAGCGCGGCGTCCCGCCCCACCTGGCCCGCACCGGCCCGATCGGGCTGGGCTTCCGCGTGCCCATGATCGTCGCCTCACCGTGGAGCCGCGGCGGCTGGGTCAATTCCCAGCTTTTCGAGCACACCTCCACCCTGCGGTTCCTGGAGACCTTCATCCAGACGAAATTCGGCAAGACGGTCACCGAAACCAACATCTCGCCCTGGCGCCGCGCGATCAGCGGCGACCTGACCTCCTGCTTCCGCCCCTATGACGGCACGGTCCCCACCCTGCCGTTCCTCAACCGCGACGCCTTTCTCCAGACCATCGAGGACGCGAAGGACCGCCCCCTGCCCGGCGGCTTCCGCGCCCTGAGCGCGGCCGACCTCGCCACCCTGCGCGCCGAACCGGCGAGCCTGCGCAGCCTGGTGCGGCAGGAGCCCGGCACCCGCCCCTCCTGCGCCCTGCCCTACGAAGCCCATTGCGACGGCGGCCTGACGCCGGACGGCGAACAGATCGCCCTGCGCCTGCACGCCGGGCAGAAACTGCACGGCGCACACGCGGCGGGCCTGCCCTTCAACGTCTATTGCCACGGCCTGGCACCGGGCAAGACCGGTGCCAGGAACACGATGCAGGCCGGCACCTACGCCGTCGCGGCCGGCGACACGCTGGACGCGGCCTTCGACATGACAGACTTCGCCGACAGTCTCTACGATGTCGCGGTCCACGCCCCCAACGGCTTCTATCGCCATTTCCGGGGCCGGCAGGCCGGCCTGCGTTTGCAGGTGGAGTGCGGCTATCTCCACGGCCGGGGCAAGGACCTCACCCTGCGCGTGACCAATAACGGCCCGCGGACGGTCACGGTCGCCTGCACCCTGGCCGACCGGAACGTGAAGCGCACCCTGCGCATCGCCCCCGGCCACGCCGCCGAGGCGCCGTTCGACCTGTCAGGCAGCGCGATGTGGTACGACATTACGCTCACCAGCCCGGCCGAGCCCGAACTGGCCTACCAGTTCGCCGGCCGCGTCGAAACCGGCCGCCCCGGACAAACCGACCCCGCCATGGCCTGAGGCTGTTCGCAAAACCACCCTGCCGGCGATCCCGCCCGGCAGGCCGATCGTTCAAACAGCCTCCGCAACAATCACACAATCACACAATCACCGGGGGGGGCGACGCCCCCCCCCAATCAGGCGAGCTTCTTCGCCAGCCCGGCCACATGCTGGCCGAGGAAGCGCGCGCCATCCAGTTCGTTGGCGCTGACGGCGCGCGACCCGTCCCCGGCGGCGATCGTGGTCGCACCATACGGTGCCCCGCCCGAAACCTGATCCAGCGTCAACTGGCCCTGGAAGCTGTAGGGCAGGCCGCTGATGACCATGCCATGATGGATCAGGTTCGACAGCAGCGAATACAGCGTCGTCTCCTGCCCGCCATGCTGGCTGGCGGTCGAGGTAAAGGCCGCGCCCACCTTGCCGATCAGCGCCCCTTTCAGCCACAACCCGCCGGTCTGGTCCCAGAACGCCGCCATCTGCGCCGGCAGCCGCCCGAAGCGGGTCGGCGCACCGATGATGATGGCGTCATAATGCGCCAGATCGTCCGGGGTCGCCACCGGCGCCGCCTGATCGAGCTTGAAGTGATGCGCCTTCGCGATCTCCTCGGGCACCGTCTCCGGCACGCGCTTGATATCGGCCTCGATCCCCGCCGCACGGGCACCCTCGGCAACGGCCTGGGCCATCGTCTCGACATGCCCATAGGTGGAATAATAGAGAACCAGCAGATTCGTCATCTTGACCTCTTTCCCGGCCTCGGGGCCGTGTGCTCGGGGCAAACATTACATCCGGGACCATACGGTCCACCCCGCGCCCTCACATCCCTCAAAACCGGAAACCCACGGTTTCCATCCTTTGCCCCCAGGCAGCCGTTGCGCCACAAGGCTTCACAGCATGGTACCGAACATCGCCACCACCACACCGCCCATCAGGACGGTCGCAACCCACCCCAGCCATTTCAGCGGCCCGCGAATGGCGAATTGCCCCATCACGTCGCGCCGCGCCGCCACCCGCATCATCACGACCATCACAGGCACCGCCGCCACCCCGTTCAGCACGGCACTCCAGAACAAGGCCCGGATCGGATCAACCGGCGCGAAATTGATGATCATCCCGATCAGCGTAGCGATCACCAGCGTCGCATAAAATGCCTGCGCCTCCTTGGGCCGGCGCTCCAGCCCGGTCGGCCACTGCCGCGCCTCCCCCACCGCATAGGCGGCCGAGCCGGCCAGCACCGGCACCGCGAGCAACCCCGTGCCCACGATGCCCACCGTAAACACCAGCGACGCAAACGCCCCCGCGATCGGCCGCAGCGCCTCGGCCGCCTGCGCCGAGGTCTGGATATGCGTCATACCATGCACATTCAGCGTCGCCGCAGAGGTCACCAGAATGGCCAGCGCAACCAGATTCGAAAATCCCATGCCCACCAATGTATCGATCTCGATACGCCGCAACGCCCGCCGCCCCTGCGACGGCGCATCCACCAGATCGACGCGCCGGGGATACACCCGCAGATCCTCCGCCTCTTCCGACGCCTGCCAGAAGAACAGATAGGGGCTGATCGTGGTCCCCAGGATCGCCACCAGTGCGGTCAGATAATCCGATGTCAGCGCCGGACGCGGCCAGACCAGATGCAACGCCAGCGCGCCCCAGTCGACATCCACACAGGCCAGCGCCGCGAAATAGGCAAACAGCGCCAGCGTCAGCCATTTCAGCGCCGCCACATAGCGCGTGTATTGCAAAAAAAGCTGCATGGAGATCGAAATCGCCGAAAACAGCAGCACATACAGCGCATGCGGCGCCGGCAGCAGCAGCCCCAGCGCATCGGCCATCGCCCCCAGATCGGCACCCAGATTGATGATGTTCGCGCCCAGCAGCAGCAACACGACACTGCTCAGCAGCCAGGACGGACAATGCAGGCGGATCACCCCCGCCAGTCCATGCCCGGTCGTCCGCCCGATCCGCGCACTGATCATTTGCACCGCCACCATCAGCGGATAGGTCACCAGCAGCGTCCATGACAGCCCATAGGCAAACTGCGCGCCCGCCTGGGAATAGGTCGCGATCCCGCTCGGATCGTCATCCGACGCCCCGGTAATCAGCCCCGGCCCCAGCACCCGGAACAGACGCGGCCGGCTCGGCCCCACGACGGGGCTGGGCATTTCCGGGTCGTCATGACCATGCGGCCCGGCCCCGGCCTTCGCACCCTCACCCCGGTTCCGGGGACCCTGCCGCGCTGTCATCGTACCGCTCGCTTCGCCGAATGGAATCCCGACCCTATCCCAAACCAGCGGTCACGCCCATCTCTCTCCACCAGCTACCAGCTATAGGCGAGGTTTCCGTACACCCTGCGCCCCTGTCCCATATAGCAGTCGTTCGTACCGCACGAGGTAACATAATATCTGTCGGTAAGGTTCGAAACGGCAACCTGCGCACGCAATCCTTTCAGACGCCTGAACATCGAACCGAAATCGTAATGCGCGCCCATATCGAACAATACATAAGGGGGCACCTTGAAAGAATTCGCAGCATCCGCATAAGTGAACCCGACATAACGGATACCCCAGTTGAAACCGAACCCTTTCACCCTCTCGAACGGAAGCGTGTAGTCGAAGAACAGCGACATCATGTTGCGTGGCGTGCCCTGAACATACCGCCCCTGCTCCGACACGGTACGGCCCTCGTCACCGGTCGCCGCATCGACCACCGTGGCCGTCAGGTTACTCCTTGCATAACGCATGTCTGTATAGGTGTATGATGCCACCACATGCAGGTCCTTCGTAACATTCGCGCTCGCCGAAAGCTCCACCCCTTTCGACGTGACCATGCCGGCATCGGCATTGTAATTCGTATGGTCGGGATCTCCGATCAGGTAATGATTTTCATTGATATGAAATGCCGATGCCGTCAGCAGAACATCCGTTTTCGGAATCTGGTATTTCAGGCCCGCCTCAAGCTGCTTGCCGACCAGCGGCGCAAACGGCCGCCCCATCCAGTCGCTGCTGGTCTGGGGCACGAACGATGTCGCGTAGCTGAAATACGGTGCAAGACCGAAATCGAACTTGTAAACCAGTCCGGCACGCCACGTGAAGGCCGCCTGATTCTGATCGGACGGCTTTCCTCTCTTCGTCGCAGCACTGCCATCGGCATAATAATTCCTTGTACCGCCGATATATTCCCGGCTCACCCAATCCTGCCTGCCGCCCAGCAGAACCGACAGATTTTTCCATCTGATCTGGTCCTGGAAATAAACCCCTTCCTGAAAATATGTATTCGAACTGGGATAACTGGCCTTTCCACAACTCCACGGCGTCCGCAGGCAGGTATGCAGGTCATAGGCCGGACGATAGATGTCGATCACGTCACCCTCGCCGAACATGATATCGGTGTCCGTCCCGATCTGCCTGAAATCCGACCCCACGATCCAGGTATGCGACAGCGGACCGGTATCCACATGGCCCGTCAGCCTGCTATCCAACCCGACGGTTCTGTTCTTCCCCTGGGAATGCCATGCCGTACGCCGGAACTCCGAAGGCGACACCCGTCCGCTAAAATAAAGATACTCCAGGTTGTTCCGCGATTTCTCCCAACGAAAGGACTGGCTGAACTCAACATATTTGTTGAATACATGACGAAACTGATACTCGAACATCGCGTCCCGCGCAGAGTTGGTATTCCAACCCGGATCGCCAAAAAAGCGCGATCGGGGTACCCTTCCTTCCGGACCGGGAATCAACGTTCCCACAAGGGGGTAAGCCGTCCCCGCCGCCCCGGTCTGCGGCGTGTACATATAACTTCCCAGAACGGTAAGCGATGTTTTCGAATCGATATCCCATGTCAGGGAAGGCAGAACGCCGACCCGCTGATAATTCACATAATCCATCTGAGTGCCCTGCGTAACGCCGATCGCGGCCACGCGATAGCGCAGGTTTCCCGATCTGGTGATCCTGTCGCTGTAATCGAACGTCGCCTCATACCGCCCCCAGTTGCCAAACCCCACCGTGGCTTCATGCAGGGGCGTCGCGGTCGGCTTCTTCAGGCTCATGCCCACCATGCCGCCAGGCGTGGTCTGCCCATACATGACGGAAGCCGGCCCGTTGACGACCTCGATCCGGTCCAGAAACGCCGTCTCTCCCGCAGCGAATGAGTCGGAAAGAATCCCGTCGACATACTGGCTGGAATCGAATCCACGCTGTTTGATGCCGTCAAACCCACTATAGGCACTGCCGGTCAGGTTCGTCCCCTGCGGTTCGGCATAGACACCCGCGCTATACCGCAACGCCTGCGCGACACTCTGCGCCTGCTGGTCCACCATCTGCTGTTTCGTGACCACGTAAATCGAATTCGGAATATCGATCAGCGCGGTGTCGGTCTTCGTACCCGCCATCGTATTCCCCGCAAAATACCCCACACCCGGCCCGGTCGGGTCCTGATGCGCCACCACACCGCCAACCCGGACCGGACCAAGCGTGATACTGGTCGGCGCCCCCCTGACGAGCGAGACCGAACGGCTTCCCGTCTTCCGATAGCGCACGCCCGTACCGGCCAATATCCGCGAAAGCGCCTGCTCGTCCGTCATCTGCCCGGAAACGGCACCCGATTTCGCCCCCGAGACCGTCGCGCTGTCGAACGCGATCTGGATGCCCGTCTGCGCCCCATAGGCCGCCAGCGCACGCGTCAGCGGCTGGGGCGGAATCTCGAACCGCCGCACATCCGCGAAAGCCGCCGCTCCGGTTGCGGTGGCCGCCAGGGCACGCGGCACGCCGGGCAGACCCAAAACCACCATCAGCAACGAGGAACCGGCAAGCAACCCGCCCCGAAAGCACGCAGCAGAGTGACGACGAAAGGAACAACAAACAGACATGGCAACTGGCCCCGCAGGCGGTCGAACGGATCATGGATGCGAACGATATGCATTCGCTTATTCCCATGACCGCCGGGGCACGCCCGTTTTCAACGGGACGCGGAAAAGTTTTTCCAAAAAACCGGTACGGCGCCGTCAGCCGGCCCCCGGCCCCGGCAGCACCAGCAGGAGCCCGGCGGGCAGAGACACCACCCGTCCCCCATGCAGCGCACTGATCGCTTCCAGCGCCTCTTTCGGGCGATGAAGATCGTAAACCCCGCCCATCGGCACCCTGTCGCGCTCCAGCCCATGCGTCAGCACGGTCCCCGCATAATAGCGGCCGAGCGTCCGCACGGCATCCGCCAGGGTCATGCCATCCAGCACCAGATGGCCCGAAGTCCACGCGCCGACCCCTGCCGGATCGACCTCCCCGCGCTGTTCGCGCCCGCTCGCGCCATCGACCGCCCATTGCTGCCCGGATGCCAGCCGCACGAGAGCGCCCCGCCCCGGCCACGAGATGCCGACCATCCCCTCCTTCACCGCCACGGCCACACCGGCCCCCGCCAGCCGCACGTCAAAAGCGGTGCCAATATCCCGAACCACCGCCCGCGCGGCCGTCACCGAAAATCCATGCGCCGCGTCATGCACCACCGTGAAGAAGGCTTCCCCTTCCAGCAGCGCAACCGCCCGCTCCCGGCCGGCATAATGCAGCGCGATCGCCGAACGCGGCCCCAGGATCACCGTCGATCCATCCGGCAGCGCGAGCGTGCGCGTCTCCCCCGCCCCGGTCACATAATCCGCGCGCAGACGCAGCACGAGGTCAGGCGCCCGCAGCCCGAAAGCCCCCACCAGCACCGAGGCCGCCACCCCCAGCGCGGTGCGCCGCAACCACCGCCCACCACGTCCCGGCCGATGCCGCCCCACGGAAGACACAGCCTCCCCGGCCGGCATGCTCTCCCCGGCCAACCCGCCGGCGACCCCCCATGCCTTCTCCACCCGCCGCCACGCCGCCTCATGCAGAACGCTGCGCGCGCGCCATGCCGCACACGCCGCGGCGAGGGCCTCGTCATCCGGCGCCTCGTTCAGCCGGATCTTCCATGACGCAGCCTCCAGCATGGCCTCGTCACGTCCCGGAAGCGGCGTCGCCGTCATATGACCATGCTCCCCGCTGCCCCGCGACCAAGGTTCCGGACGACCACCCTGAAACAGGGACGAAACAGGCCGCCTTTTTTCAACGCCACGCGCGGACTCTTCACGATTCCGCGTCAGCAAGCGCCGTGGCACACGCAACCAGCGCAATCTGGATCATCTTGTGTGCCCGCGTGGTCGAAACCTCCAGCACGGCCGCGATCTCGCGCAGCGTATAACCGCCGATCCGATACATCTCGAACGCGCGCCGGGTGCGCGGCGGCAGGGCAGCCAGCGCCTGGTCGACAGCCCCCAGTTCCTCGCTGAACCGGAACTGCACATCGGGCGTCGGACACGCCGCCCCGGCCTCCGCCAGCAGCGCATGGTCGATCTCCATCGGAACCTGCCGCCGCGACGATTTCAGATGGTCCAGCGCCAGCCGACGCACCATGGTTGTCAGATACGCAATCGGGCTGAACACGACGACACCGCGTTTCGCCACCGACGCCACATGGACGAAGGCATCCTGAACGATATCTTCCGCATGCGCCGGGCACCCGACCATGCCCGTCGCCAACGAGACGAAACGCGACCGGTTCGCCAGATAGGTTTCCAGAAGTGGATCGGAAGACATCACAGCCCGCGTTTTCCCTTACGGCGCGTTTCAGCCCCCTTACCCTATCATGAGAATAATTATCAACCAGGAAACCCGTCCCGATACACCCATGACGGCACTATCCGCCATGATCATCCCGGACGGTAAAAAACAGGCCCGCCGACCGTCTCCCAATCGACAGGGCCATTCCATGCAAGACGGCCAGCATCGCCTATTTTTAAGGTCTCCCGAAGAATTTTCCTGGTTCAGACACACTCCCGAACGGAATCGGCCCCCGATCGCGGCCCGCCGACCACCCCTCTCCGAATAGCAGTTGCAGTTAAGAAAAACTCGCAATACACGAAATCCACCCCGGCCCCCGGAATCATCGGGAAACCCCAGCGGGTCACAAGACGCCAGAAAGCATGGAGCGGTGGAAGAGTCACAACAGATCGTGGATGTCTATCTCAGCCACCGCGCCCGGTTCGTCGAGGTCGCCGCCGCCATCGTCGGCTGCCGCGCCCGCGCCGAGGATATCGTGCAGGACGCCTTCCTCAAGGTCACCACGGCGCAGAGGCAGGGCATCGCGATCCAGCACCCCCTGCCCTACCTGTTGCAGGCCATCCGGCGCCTTGCCATCGACCGCCTGCGTTTCGGGCGCGTCCGCAACGAAGAGGATATCTGCAACAGCGCCATCCAGGGCCTGCTCGCCGATCCCCTTTCCCCCGAATCCCACGCCGAAAGCCGCGAGGCACTGGCCATCGTCGAGCGCGCCCTCGCCACGCTTCCCGCCCGCACCCGGCTGGCCTTCGAGATGAAGCGCCTCGGCGGCTGCAAACTGCGCGAGATCGCCGAAACCCTGGATATCTCGATCGTCCGGGCCGCGCAGTTGATCAACGATGCGATGGCCGCATGCCAGCAGGCGCTCGATGACACCGCAGCCGAAAACTGAACCGCACACCTTGAAAAACGCCCGCGCTCCCCGTCTCCCTGACAAGACGGCAGCCCGCCCGCCGCAAACCCATCGGATAGCGAACCGCTCGTGGTCCCTATGACAGACACCCCTTCCGACCAGATCGACGGGCCGTCCACGGAGGCCAACATGTGGGTCATCCGTCTGACCGAAGACCCGGACGACCCCGCCACACGCCGCGCATTCGCCGCTTGGCATGGCGATGCGCCCGCCCATGCCCAGGCCTGGGCCAGGGCGCTCCGCGTCTGGCAACTCACCGGCGCCCTCAGCCCGGCCCTGCTCGCGCTTCCCGTGGCCGAAGCGCCGCCGGCCACCAGATCCCCCACCGTCACGCCGCCCGGCAGGCGCCGGCACCCATCCCCGCGCGCCATTCGGCGCCGCCGTCGCGCAGCCCTTTCCCTGGCCGCGGCCGCCTGTGTCGCGGGCCTGTTCGTCCTCCCGGATATGCAAATCGCCCTGCGGGCCGATTACACCGCCCCCACGGGGCAGGACCGCACCATCACCCTCGCCGACGGCAGCCTCATCACGCTGGGCGCGAAATCGGCCATCGCGGTGCATGAGCGCCCGCAGGGCCAGGACGTGACCCTGCTGGCCGGCGAGGCTTTCTTCCAGGTCCGGCACGACGCGCACCGCCCCTTCACGGTCCATGCCGGCGCCCTGCGCGCGCGCGACATCGGTACGCGCTTCGATATCCGCATGGACCGCGCGGAAATCCGCGTCGGCGTCCAGGGTGGCACGGTCGGCGTCTCCACCGCACCGAACAGCCCGGAAACGCGCCTCGGCAGCGGGGACGAAATCCGGCTGAACCGCGCCACCGGCACTCTGACGCAGGGCCAGGTCGCCCCCGACACGATCGGTTCCTGGACCACAGGCACCCTGATCGTGGCCGACGACACGGCCGATAACGTCATCGAAACGCTCCGGCGCTATTACCCCGGCTTCATCGTGACATGGGGCGGCACGCTCCGCTCCCGGCATGTCGGCGGGGTGTACGACCTGCACAATATCCCCGCCGCCCTCCGCGCCGCGATCCTCCCCGCAGGCGGCCATGTGCGCGCAATCGGCCACCGGATCCTCCTGGCCACGACGGCACGCACGCCCACCGACCGATAACCCGCGTACCTCGAAAACCCCGATGACCGGACCCGGAACAAAGCCCGGAGACAGAACCCCGAAACACAAACCGGAAAAATCTTCACACCGTCGCCCTTAAAAAACGAACAGCGTCCCCGTCCTTCATTCAAATGCGATGCATTTGCATATTGGAGACATGACGCCCCATGGACCACCGCCCGCCAGTCCACCCGCCAGTCCGCCCGCTTCCTTCGCCGACTCACCCCGTGCCCCCGAGGCAAAACCGCGTCGCCTTGCTGGCCGCCTCTTCCGCCATGATCCTCGCCGTCACAACCGCCCAGGCCACCCCGCGCGGTACGGACGGCCTCCCCCTCCCGGCCAGCACATCCCCTTCCCAGACTGCGTCCAAGGCCACCGGCCGCGCCTACGCGATCCCGGCGCTGCCGCTCGGCCAGGCCCTCGCCGCCTTCGGCCGACAGGCCGGCATCCAGGTCACCTACGCACCCGCGCTGATTGCGGGAAAAACCGCCCCCGCGCTCTCCGGCACCATGAGCCGCGAAGCCGCCCTGCAACGTCTTCTCTCGTCGTCAGGTCTGTCGTTCCGCTACGCAGGCACCGACACGATCGTCGTCCAGAACGCCTCGTCCTCCAACATCACGCTCGGCCCCGTCCGCGTCGGCGGCGCCACCACCCATCAGAACCCAACCGGGCCTGGCATCGGCTACGTGGCCGAAAACACCCTGGCAGGAACGAAAACCGACACCCCTCTGACCGAAATCCCCAACTCCATCTACGTCATCACCAAACAGCAGATGATCGACCAGCAACCCCAGAACGTCATGGAAGCCCTGCGCTACGCACCGGGCATCTCGACCGAAGTTCTGGGCGGCTATACCAACGGCGCGGCAACGGACAATAATAACGGCGGCATTCTCCAACGCGGCTTCACAACATCCCAGTTCGTCGACGGCATCCGTTCATATTCCGACAGCGCGGCCGAAACCGCCTTTCTCGATCGTGTCGAAGTGTTCAACGGCCCGGCATCCGTCATGTACGGCCAGACGACACCGGGCGGCATGATCGGCATGAGTCTCAAAAAACCCACGGATACCCCCCTGCGTCAGGTATCGGTGGGCTTCGGCAACTGGGGGCGATACGAGGCAACCCTCGATGTCAGCGACAAGGTGACCCGATCGGGCAACGTGCGCTATCGCATCGCCGCAATCGGCGTCACGCAGGGCACGCAGACAAACCATATCGATTATCATCGCGTGGGCGTCCTGCCATCCATCGCCTGGGATATCGACCCCAGGACATCGCTCACCCTTGTCGGCAGCTACCTCTATACGCCCGGAACAGGAACAAACAACATACAGCTCCCCCCTTCCGTGCTGCTGAACACGCAGGGACTCGGGCGCATTCCGCGCAGTCGCTTTTTCGGCGATGCAGGCTGGAATACATCAGGCGCGAAAGACGCGATGTTCGAATACCAGTTCCGGCATGATTTCAACCGCTCCATCCAGTTCAGTCAGACGCTGCGTTGGGAACAATCCCGAACCAACGACAAATATCTGTCGAGCGGCGGCGGAATGATCGATTCCGAACTTCTGTCACGCGGCGCCTATAACGCACAATCTGTCGATTCGACGATCGGGCTGGACAGCCGCATCGGTGGAAAATTCGATATCATAAACGTAAAGAACACATGGATCGTTGGCTCAGACTTCCGGCAATACACAAGCAACGGCGGGAACCATTGGGATGATACCCCTGGCAGCAATGGATATCCGGGCGTCGACGAAGAAACCATCGTCAATGTCTACAACCCCGTCAGCGATTATATCCCCTGCATGAACCCACGATCGCCGCAATGCCTCAACGGCGGATACCACAGCAACACCACCCTCTTTCAGGAAGGCGTCTATTTCCAGGACCAGATCAAATACAAACGCCTCAGCATCACACTGGGCGGCCGGCAGGACTGGGTCAATTATCACGGCACGACACAATACTGGAACAACGAGAACGCAAGCCACCAAAGCACCGTCACCAGTTCAAGCAATGCCGTCCCACGCCCCCAGAACGCCTTCACATGGCGCGCGGGCCTGACCTATACCTTCGATTTCGGCCTGACGCCCTATTTCAGCTATTCGACATCCTTCGTCCCCCAGTCGCTCGGTGGTTCGGGCAGAGGATGGGACGGAAAACTGTTCGATCCCCTGACCGGCAAACAGCTTGAAGCCGGGCTGAAATACCAGACACCAGACCACAATGTCATGCTCACCGCCGCAGCCTTCCACATCGACGAGGACCATTATCTGGTCACCGACCCCGTCCACACGAATTACTCCGCCGATGCCGGCCGCGTGCGATCGGAAGGATTCGAACTCTCCGCCAACGCCAACGTCACCCACGACCTGAAGCTTGTCGCGTCCTATACATACGACAACGCCACATATCTCGACACAAACGAATCCAGCGAACAGAATTTCGCCAACGGCACAAATGGCGCCCTGGTCTCCCAGAAAGGAAAATACATAGAATCCGTGCCCAGAAACATGGTTTCAGCCTTCGCCGATTACACGCTACCAGGCAAAGTGTTCAGAGGCTTCGGCATCAATGGCGGTTTGAGATATGTCGGCTCCACCTATTCCGATGCCGTAAACAGCTTCAAGATACCCGATCGTGTTCTGTTTGATATCGGCGCCCATTACGATTTCGGCCAGGGCATACCCATGCTGAAAGGTCTTCGTGCCCAGGTTGCAATATCGAACCTCACGAACAAATATTACATCACGTCCTGCGGCGGCACCTATTCCTGCTATCTGGGCCAGGGGCGAAAAATTTACGGAAACCTGACTTATAACTGGTGATATTTCCGGATTTTCAATAAAAACCCGGCTCCCCCCGGCTCCTCATGCCCAGCCAACATTAAACGCGGCCATTCCAGACATATCGAACCGGGGGATGAACAGGCAAGATGCACGCCATCAGGCGCCATCCAGACCATCCCTCCGCAACCACCTGGCGATCCGCGCTTTTCATTCCGACCGGCTCCGCTTACCGTTCACGGAGCCACAGAATGCAAGGCCGCCCTCATGACCCGTTCCCAGATCAGACTTCTCGTCGCGACCACCGCCGTCACCGCGCTGCTGGTGGCAGCCGGCTACCGCGCGGTCGTCTCGCCCGAGGAAGCCCGGCAGACGGTCGCGGCCGGAACCGGCCCCCCCCCCCCCGGGTGCGCCGGCGAGCCCGCCCC